>JBFGUQ010000355.1:0-3377 GCA_041565515.1 Rhodocyclaceae bacterium
CGATCGACATGGCTGCGGCGCTGGCAGCCCAGGACTTCGATCTGGTGCTTGCCGATCACCGGATGCCCGGTTTCGACGCGCAGGCGGCGCTCGAGGTGCTCAAGCGCAGCGGACGCGAGCTGCCGTTCATCATCCATTCCGGCCGGATACCGCCGCAGCTTGCCGTGTCGGCGATGTACGACGGCGCGCACGATTTCGTCGTCAAGGGGGATTTCGCGCGGCTGGTGCCGGTCATCGCGCGCGAAATGTCCGCCCTGCAGGGCCGTCGCGCACTGGGCGAGGCCGGCCGGCGGATTCGCGAACTGAGCAGCTTCGATCGCTTGTGCGCGCTGCCCAACCGGGACATGTTCTGTGCCCGCGTGGCCGACTGGCTCGGCGAATGCCGGCGTGCCGCACGCACGCCGCGGGCCGCGGTGCTGCTGCTCGATGTCGACCGCTTCATGCGCATCAACACCAGCCTGGGATACGACGTGGGCAGCGAAATCCTGCGCCAGATCGCCGTCCGGCTCGGCGCCGCGCTGGCGCCGAGTGCCTTGCTCGCACGGCCCGGTGGTGACCGATTCTGCGTCTTCCTGCCCTCGCTGGCCGACGAGGAAGAGGCCGAGCTGGCGGCGCGGCGTCTGCTGCGGGCGTTCGAGTGTCCCTTTCCGAGCAGTGGCGGCGAGCTGCTGCTCACCGCGAGCATCGGCATCGCCATGGTGGAGGCCGGTGACGAGACCGTGGCCGACCTGCTGACGAACGCCGAGGCCGCAGCCATGGGGGCCAAGCGCGATGGCGGCAACGCCGCGCGCGCCTACGACCGCAGCATGAGCGCGGCGTCGTCCGAGCGCCTGCGCCTCGAGATCGACCTCCGCCGTGCGGTCGGGGCGGGCGAACTGCGGCTGCACTACCAGCCGATCGTCGATGGCGCGAACTGCCGCGCGCGTGGCGCCGAGGCGCTGGTGCGCTGGCAGCATCCGGTGCATGGCCTGCTCGGGCCCGATCGCTTCATTCCGCTCGCCGACGAGAGCGGCCTCATCGTCGATATCGGCGCCTGGGTTCTGGCCGAGGCGTGCCGCCAGGGCCGGCGATGGCACGACGCCGGCCATGCCGGCTTTCAGCTTTCGGTCAACGTCTCGGCGATGCAGTTCGCACAGCCGGGCCTGCACGCCGAGGTCGGCCGTGCCCTGGCCGCGAGCGGCTTTCCCGCCGGCAGCCTGACGCTCGAGATCACCGAGAGCATGCTCATGACGGATGCCGACAGCGCCGGACATGCCCTGCGTGCGCTCAAGGAACTGGGGGTGCAGATCGCGATCGACGATTTCGGCACCGGCTACTCGTCACTCGCCTACCTGCGCCGCCTCCCGATCGACATGATCAAGATCGATCGCTCCTTCGTTCGCGACCTGGGCATCGACGACGACAACTCGATCATCGTGCGCGCCACGCTGGCCATGGCCGCGAGCCTGCGCCTGGCGGTCGTGGCCGAGGGGGTGGAGACCGCCGCCCAGGAGATCCTGCTGCAGGCGCTGGCCTGTGGCGGGCTGCAGGGCTATCGATACGGGCGGCCAGTGGCCGCGGACCGGTTTCGCTTCGGCTCGCTGACGCCCGACCGCTGAGGTGGGCAATCCGAGTCCTGTTGCTTGCAGGCCACAGTCGCCGGCCATGCTGCCGGGGTGGCGTGAATTTGTAACTTGCTGCAAGTTAGAAATTACTTTAAGTTCAGTCGCATTGGTCCCTGAAAGGGATTGGAAATAATGAACCGCCCAGATTTTCAGGCCGAAATCCGCGAACTCAATCTCGCCTACCTGATGCTCGCGCAGCAGATGTTGCGCAGCGACCGGGCGACCGCGCTGTTCCGGCTCGGAATCGGCGAGGAGTTCGCGGACCTGATCGAGAGCCTGTCGGCGGCCAAGCTGGTGCGCATGGCGAGCAGTCAGATGCTGATGCCTTGCTTCCGCTTCGACGACGCGCAATTGGGTCGCCTGATGGCGGGTGAGGGGCGAGACGCGGTCAGTGCAAGCCTGCACGCTGCGATCATCGCCGCCGGTCGGGCGGCGGATGAGGCGGGATGAGGAGCAAGCAATGAAGAACAAGAGTGTCATCGATGAAGCAGAGGACATCGGTCGCGCGATCGAGATGGTCCAGCTCGGTGCGCGCATGCAGATGCTCGAGGTCGAGACCAGCCTGAGCCGCGAGAAGCTGCTCCGGGTCTACAAGGAGGTGCGCGGTGCCTCGCCGCCGAAGGGAATGCTGCCGTTCTCGACCGACTGGTTCATGACCTGGCAGCCGAACGTGCACTCGTCGCTGTTCATGGGTTTTCACCGCTTCTTCGGTGCGCGCACCGAGGTCGGCGGCCTCGACGCGATCATCAAGGCCTACCACCTGTATCTCGATCACATCGAAGGCAACGCCATGGAGCCGATCCTGAGCGTGACGCGGGCATGGACCCTGGTGCGCTTCTTCGATGCCGACCTGCTGCAGCTCTCGCCCTGCACCTCGTGTGGCGGCAGTTTCGTCGCCCATGCCCACGACCCGGTGCATGCCTATGTATGCGGGCTGTGCAACATGCCGTCGCGCGCGGGCAAGTCGCGTCGCACCACGCGCCGCAAGGTCCGCGCCACCGCTATCGCCTGACGCACCTGCGGCCCATGGCCGCGACAGGCCGCCTGATTTCCGGGCGGCCTTTTTTGCGGCCATCGCCCGCGCGTGCCGTTCAAGTTTCGCCCGGCAGCGACGTTATAGCTTCCATTCGCGTCTGTCCGGCAGGCGGCGTTGTGCCTCAGAATCCCCTGGAGTGACCGGTGTTTCTCATCATTGGCTATGTCATCATCCTTGCCGCCTCGCTCGGCACCTACGCGGTGCACGGCAGCCTGCTGGCCTTGTGGGTGCCGATGGAGTATCTGGCCATCTTCGGCCTCATGATCGGCGGCTTCGTCGCCGGCAACGGGCCCAAGGCGATCAAGGCGACGCTAGGCTCGCTGTCGATGGCGGTGAAGGGCTCGCGCTACAACAAGGCGCTCTACATGGACCTGCTGGCGCTGCTCTACGAGCTCCTCGCCAAGGTGCGCAAGGAAGGCCTGATGTCGATCGAGAGCGACATCGAAAACCCGGATTCGAGCCCGATCTTCTCCAAGTATCCGAGTGTGACCTCGGACCACCATGCGGTGGAGTTCCTGACCGATTACCTGCGCATGATGGTGGGGGGCAACCTCAACGCCTTCGAGATCGAGAATCTGATGGACATGGAGATCGAGACCCACCACACGGAGGCCCACCAGGCGCCGCACATCGTCGGCAAGGTCGCCGACGCCGTCCCGGCCTTCGGCATCGTGGTCGCGGTCATGGGCGTGGTGAACGTGATGGGCTCGGTCGGTCAGCCGCCTGCGGTGCTCGGC
>JBFGUQ010000356.1:0-3376 GCA_041565515.1 Rhodocyclaceae bacterium
AGGTTCGAGCGCTTCATGACGGGCTTACTGGACCGGCACGTCGCCGGCGGCCGGCTGGGTGGCCTGCTGGCGCTGGGACTGGTAGATCGATTCGAAATTCACCGGTGCGAGCAGCACGGGCTGGAAGCCGGCACGGGTGACCGCGTCCGCGACTACTTCGCGGGCGAAGGGGAAGAGGATGTTCGGGCAGCCGATCATCATCACCGGCTCGAGGTCGCCTTCCGGGATGTTGCGGATCTGGAAGACGCCCGCCTGGGTGAGCTCGACCATGAATACGGTGCGCTCTTCGGCGAGCGTGGCGGCCACGGTCACGGTGAGCAAGACCTCGTACAGGCCCTCGTCCACCGCCTTGCCTTCGGTGCGCAGCTGGACGTTGATCTGCGGGGTCTCGCGCTCGAGGTAGATCTGCGGCGCGCCGGGCACTTCCAGCGACAGGTCCTTCACGTACAGCTTCTCGATGGTGAATACGGGTTGCGCGTTTTCGGTCTTTTCGGTCATGTGGAACTTCCGGATGAGAAAGTGGGAGGTGCTTGGGCGAGGACGGCCTCAGGCCGCGTCACCGCGCAGCAGTGGGTCGAGCTTGCCCGCACGCTCGAGTGCGTACAGGTCGTCGCAACCACCGACATGGTAGTCGCCAATGAAGATCTGGGGAACCGTGCGCCGGCCGGTGATCGACATCATCTCGTCGCGGCGCGACGGGTCGAGGTCGATGCGGATCTTGTCGATCCGCTCCGCGCCCTTGTGTCGAAGCAACTGTTCGGCGCGAACGCAGTACGGGCAGACTGCGGTGGCATACATGCGGATGGCGGGCTGCATCGTCACTTCTTCTTCCTGCTCACGGGCTGGCCCGCCTTTTCCCACTCGAGCATCCCGCCACGCAGGTTGTAGAGCTGTTCGAAGCCGGCCTTCTTCAATTGCGACACGGCGCCGCTCGAGCGCGAGCCGCTGGCGCAGCACAGGATCAGCGGGCGGCCCTTGAACTTCTCGAGTTCGGTGCTGCGGCGCGACAGATCGTCGAGCGGGAAGTGGCGCGCGTTGGGGATGTGGCCCTGGGCGTATTCGCCCTGGGTGCGCACATCGAGGACGATCGCATCCTCGCGGTTCATCAGCAGGGTGGCCTCGATCGGCGAGACCAGCGACTTGTTGCCGACGTTGCGGGCGAAGTCGGCAAGCAGCCAGGCGCCACTCACGGCGGCCAGGGCGGCCCAGTACCAGTTCTGTTGCAGGAATTCCAAGACGTGCTCCGGTTGGTTTGTCAGGGCGGGGAGGGGTCAGTCGTTGCCGGGAGGCACGCCGCAGAACACTTCGCGCATCAGCACGATGAGTTGCAGGGTGCGCTGGTCGCCGACCCGGTAGTAGACGCGGTTGGCGTCCTTGCGCGTATGCAGGACGCCCTTGTCGCGCAGGATTGCAAGGTGCTGGGAGATGTTGCTTTGCGAGGTGCCGACCGCTTCGACGATGTCCTGTACGCAGACTTCGCTCTCGCCGAGGACGCACAGGATCTTCAGGCGCAGCGGGTGCGCGATTGCCTTCAGTGCGCGCGCGGCCGTCTCGATGTGCTCGTGCTTGTCGATCAGTTCGAAGATGTCGTCTTTGTTCACGTCGAAGCCGGAAGGGGCAAAGGCGATAGTATAAAATAGCCGGCTTCGGTCATGCTCGGTCAAGCGTGGCGTGGCCGACGATTTCTCGAACCTCTACCGGATCTGCCTTCCCATGTACAAGATCGTTCTCCTTCGCCATGGCGAGTCCACCTGGAACAAGGATAACCGCTTCACCGGCTGGACCGATGTCGACCTCACCGAACAGGGTGTGGCCGAAGCCCATGCCGCGGGGCAACTGCTCAAGCGCGAGGGCTATGCCTTCGACCTCGCCTATACCTCGGTGCTGAAGCGCGCCAACAAGACGCTGAACATCGTGCTCGAGGAGCTGGATTCGCTGTGGTTGCCGGTGGAGCACTCCTGGCGGCTGAACGAGCGCCATTACGGCGCGCTGCAGGGCTTGAACAAGGCGGAGACCGCGGCCAAGTTCGGCGACGACCAGGTCCTGGTCTGGCGCCGCTCCTACGACACGCCGCCGGAACCGCTCGAAGATGGTGATTCGCGCCTGGATTTCGACGATCCGCGCTACGCCGGCCTGCCGCGGGCGAAGTTCCCGCGCACCGAATGCCTCAAGGACACGGTGGCACGTGTCGTGCCCTACTGGGAAACCGTGGTCGTGCCGCAGATCCTCGCTGGCCGCCGCATCCTGGTTGCGGCGCATGGCAACAGCCTGCGCGCGCTCATCAAGTACCTCGACGGCATCTCCGATAGCGAGATCGTCGGCCTCAACATCCCGACGGCGCAACCGCTGGTCTACGAGCTCGACATCAACCTGAAGCCGTTGAAGAGCTACTACCTCGCCGACGAGGACACCATCCGCGCCGCGCAGGCCGCGGTGGCGAGCCAGGGCAAGGCGAAAGCCTGATTCCCGCGCGAATCCCGCGTTCGCCCGCGCCATGAGGTGCCGTTGCGGCGTCCCTGCCGGCCTGCTAGCCGCCATGCTGGTCCTGCTGCCCGTCCCCGCGACGGCGCAGAGCGGCGGCGACATCGCCGACAAGCGCTCCGATCTCGACGACCTGAAGCGTCGCATCAGCGAGCTGCAGAAGGAAATGGCCGCGACCGAGGCCTCGCGCTCCGATGCGGCGAAGGCCGCAACCGAGGCCGAGCGCGAGGTGTCGCGGGTGCATCGGCGCCTGCGCAAGCTCGAAGCCGATCGCAAGGATGCCGAGCAGCAGCTCGCGCGGGTCGAGGCCGAGCAGCGCGAGGTCGAGGCGAGGATCGCGGCGCGCCGCGACGAACTCGCCGACTGGCTGCGGCGGCACTATGTTCACGGCGCCGCAGATGGCGTCGCGCCGCTGCTGTCGGCGCGCGACCCGAACCAGCTCGCGCGCGACGCCCAATATCTCGAATACCTCGGTCGCGCCCGCCTGGCGCTGATCGACGACCTTCGCGCCGACCTGCGCGAGAAGGCCGCGCGCGCTGCCGACATCGCGCTCCGGCGCGACCGTGTCGCCGGGCTCGAGGCCGAGCAGCGCAAGCAGCGCACCGCGCTCGAGGCGGTCGAAGCGACGCGCAAGAAGGCGCTGGCCACCATCGCCGCGCAATTGACGACGCAACGACGCGAGGTCAGCGCCCTGCGCGAGGACGAGCAGCGCCTCGCGCGCGTGATCGACACCCTCGTTCACCGAGCGCGCGAGGCCGCGGCACGGGAAGCGGCGCGGCGTGCCGCGGAGCAGCGCGCAGCCGAGCGTCGCGCCGCGGCGGAGCGCCTCGCGGCACTGCGGGCGGCGCAGGACCGCGGCGACGCCGCCCCGGCGACCACGCCGGCGCCCGCGGCG
>JBFGUQ010000357.1:0-3358 GCA_041565515.1 Rhodocyclaceae bacterium
AAGCGATCGCAGTCGCGGGCTCAGAGCCCGAGGCGCTGCAGCGTCTCGGGCGTCGGCTGCCCCTCAGGCGTCCAGCCGCGTGCCGAGTAGTACTCGGGAAGCATCTTCGCCAGGCCGTTCACCAGGCCCTTGGCCGGGCCGGTCTTGGCCGGCTCCTGCGTCAGACGCGGCGGCAGGTTGTCGTCCTTGGCGGTGAAACCGGCAGCGTTGTTGAACTGACGCTCCATGTTCCAGATGCGCTCGCCCACCTCGTTGAGTCGCTCCATGCTCCAGTCGCCCTCACAGGCGGCCTCGATCTGCGGCTGCACGTCGGCCAACGTCCATGCGAAGCTGGTGAAGACGCAGATGCCGGCCGAATCGAATACCGCGGTCGCGTCCTGGAAGGCCTTCACCAGTTCGGGCTTGCCCTCCGTGACGAGCGGGTCGGTCTTGACCGGAATGCCGAGCACCTCGGACGCCACGGTGTAACCGCGCAGGTGACAGGCGCCGCGGTTCGACGTGGCGTAGGCCAGGCCCATGCCCTGGATCGCGCGCGCGTCGTAGGCGGGGAACTCCTGCCCCTTCACGCTCATCGACAGCTCGGGATGGCCGTACTTCTCGCACAGCCGCTTGGAGCCGAGGCCGAGTTCCTTGCCGAAGCCCTCGCCCAGCGCGGTCATCTCGACCAGCTTCGCCAGCGCCTCCGCCGAACCGAAGGGCGCCTTCAGGCCGATCTGCTCCTCGGTCAACACGCCCGTCTCGTAGAGCTCCATCGCCGCGCCGACGGTGGCACCGAATGAGATCGGGTCCATGCCCTGCTCGTTGCAAATGAGGTTGGCATACTGCAGGGCTTCGATGTCGCCCACGCCGTTGGCCGCACCGAGCGCCCAGGCCGCCTCGTACTCGAGGCCACCGGATGCCCCCCAGTACTTCGGGCTGTTCTTGACCGTGAAGTGCCCCTTGTCGATCTCGGAGATGCGGCCGCAGGCGATGGTGCAGCCAAAGCACGCAGCGTTGGTCACCAGCTGGGGCTTGCCGTCGGATTCGCGCTTCTCGTGCATCGCCTCGGCAGAGATCTTGGAGGCGTCCTCGAATTGCACGTCGCGATGGTTGCGGGTGGGCAGCGCACCGATTTCGTTGATCACGTTCATCAACACCTGGGTGCCGTACTTCGGCAGCCCCTCGCCGGTGACCGCGTTGTCCGCGAGCACCTTCTTGCCCGCCTCGGTCGCCTTCAGGAAGGCGCCGAAATCCTTGATGCCCGATACGCCCCGCGTGCCCCGCAGCGCCACCGCCTTGAGGTTCTTCGAGCCCATCACCGCGCCGACGCCCGAGCGCCCGGCCGCACGATGGAGGTCATTGACGATGCAGGCGTACAAGACCTCGTTCTCCCCCGAGACGCCGATCGAACAGACGCGCACGAGCGGATCCTGGAGTTCCTCCTTGATCGTCTCCTCGGTCTCCCAGCAACTCTTCCCCCAGAGCTGGGCGGCGTCGCGCAGTTCGGCCTTTTCGTTCTCGACGTACAGATAGACCGGCTTGGGCGACTTGCCCTCGAAGATGATCATGTCCCAGCCGGCGAACTTCATTTCGGCGCCGAAGAAGCCACCCGAGTTGGAGCAGGCGATCGCACCGGTCAGCGGCCCCTTGGTCACCACCGTGTAGCGCCCGCCGGTCGAGGCCATGGTGCCGGTCAGCGGGCCGGTGGCCATGATCATCTTGTTGTCGGGAGACAGCGGATCGACCTTGGGGTCGATCTCCGAGACCAGGTACTTGCTCGCCAGACCGCGCGAACCGAGGTATTCCTGCGCCCACTGCATGTTCAGCGGCTCTTCGGTACATGTGCCTGCGCTGAGGTTCACCCGCAGGAGCTTTTGATTCCATCCCATGACGTCTCCTCCTTCACGCGGCCGATGCCGGTGTGTTGGCCTTTGAGGCCCAGGCACGCATCCTGTCGAGGCCGGTCCAGTCCGCATCGACATACGTGATCGCATCGGTGGGACAGGCCTTGGCGCAGGCGGGATCGCCTTCGCACAGGTCGCACTTCTGCACCTTGCCGGTATCCTGGTTGTAGTTGATCGTGCCGAACGGGCAGGCGATGGTGCACACCTTGCAGCCGACGCAGGTGTCCTCGAACACCATCTTCGCACCGGTACGCAGATCGATCCGGATGGCATCGACCGGGCAGGCGTTGAGGCACCAAGCCTCGGTGCACTGGGTACAGGTGTAGGGCACCTTGCGACCCTCGTGCTCGAAGTTGAACACCTTGATGAGTGACTTGCTCGGATTGATGACCCCGGTGTGCTCGTAGGAGCAGGCCATCTCGCATTGCAGACAGCCGGTGCACTTCGCGGGATCAATGTGCAGTGCTTTCCACATCGATCGTCTCCTCTTTCCTAGGTTTTGCTAAGGGAAAAGCAACAACTCCTGTGCACGAACCGTGCCACCAACGCACGGCCGCGCCCACCACAGACCTAATTGAGCCGGCCGAGCTTGCGGTAAAGCCGGTTCCGGCTGACCCCCAGGTAGCGCGCCGCCGCCGACAGGTTTCCGCCGACCTCGCGCATCACCTTCTCGATGGCTTCGACCTCGAGCTGATCGAGCCGCCTGCCGCCCGCCCCCACGGACGCACTGAATACCGATGCCGGATCCGGCAACTCGACGCCGGCCGAACCGCGCTTGACCTCGCTGTCGGCGGGATCCGCGACGAACAAGTCCTCCGACAGGTGGGCGGCGCGGATCTCGCGCTCGTCGCCATCGAGCAGGGCGACCGCCACCCGCAACACGTTCTGCAGCTGGCGCACGTTACCGGGCCAGGCGTAACGCTCGATGAACTGCATGAGCTCGTCGCCGATGAAGACCCCCTCGAGGCCGGCGTCGCCCGCCTCGGTCTCGAGAATGCAGTCTACGATTCCGCGAATGTCGCTGCGCTCGCGCAGCGGCGGCACCGAAACGGTGAGGCTGTTCACACGGTAGTAGAGATCCTCGCGAAACTCTCCCCGCGCCACCGCATCGCGCAGCACCCTGTGGGTGGCGCACACGAGCGAGATATCCACCGCGATCGACTTCGACGACCCCACCGGCGTGACACAGCGCTCCTGCAGCACGCGCAGCAGGCGCGCCTGCATGCCGAGCGGCATGTCGCCGATCTCGTCGAGAAAGAGCGTGCCGCCGTGCGCCTGCTGGATCTTGCCGATCGCACCCTCGCGCCGCGCCCCGGTAAAGGCGCCGCCGACGTAGCCGAACAGTTCGGACTCGATCAGACTCTCGGGCACCGCCGCACAGTTGAGCGCCACGAAGGGCGCATGGGCACGCGGGCCGCTGTTGTGGAAGGCCTGGGCAAAGAGCTCCTTGCCCACGCCGGATTCACCCTGGATCA
>JBFGUQ010000358.1:0-3340 GCA_041565515.1 Rhodocyclaceae bacterium
CGATCAATCGTCGATCACGGCCGCATAGGGTACGCGCCCCACCGCGACCGAGCGCTGCACCTTGTTGGTCTTGGTGTCGACGATGGAAATGTCGTCCGAGAGGCCGTTCACGACGAACAGCAGGCTCTCGTCGCGGTTCAGCGTCGCCCCCCAGGCGCGCTTGCCGACGAGCACGTAGGACTTGACCTCGCGGCTGGCGACGTCGACGACGGCAAAATGATTGGCACGACCCAGGGTGACGTAAGCGGTCTTGCCGTCACGCGTCATCGTGATCCCCACCGGGGTGACGTCGTCGGCGCGGAAGCCCTTTGGCGTGAAGGACACCGTTCCCTTGATCGCGTGCGTGCTGCCATCGATGATCGTGACCGAGCCGCCGAGTTCGTTCGTTACCCAGATCTCCGCCCCGCCTGGCGTCGCGGCGAAACGGCGCGGACGGTTTCCGACCACGACGTTGGTGACGATCTCGTTGGTGCTCGTGTCGATCACGTGCACCATGTTCGCCACCTCCGAGGTCACGTAAAGGTGTTTGCCATTCGGGCTCAGCATCACCCCCTCGGGCTCCTCGCCCACTTCGATCTCTGCAACGATCTTGCCGCTGGCGAGCTCGATGACGGAGACCTTCGCGTCCTCCTCGTTCGACACATAGACGCGCGTGCCATCCGGGCTGAAGTCGAACATCTCCGGGTCGTCCCCGACCCCGAACGAACGCTCGACCTCGAGCTTCGCGATGTCGATCACGTCGATGCGCTCATCGTTGCTGGCAACCACCAGCAGCTTGCTGCCGTCCGCACTGAACTTCATGTCCCGTGGCCGCTCGCCGGTCTTGATGGACTTGACCACGGCATAGGTCTTGCCATCTAGGACGGTGACCGCATTGTCGTTCTCGCTGCTGACGAAGACATAGCCGGTGCCCTTGGCCAGGGCCGACCCGAGCGATGCGGAAAGCAGCAAACACAGCGCGAATGCGCGGACTCTCAGATGCATGACGGAAGTCTCCTGTTATTACTCGTCGTCGTTCGTGTCATTGGGGTGTAGCGGCGGCCGGCGCGGTGCTGCCGGTCATCTGAAGAAAGGCCTCGGCCAGCGTGGAAGTTCCGGCAGTCGCCACCAGGTCTTCCGGCCGGCCTTCGGCCAGGATTCGTCCCTTGTGGAGGACGATCACGCGGTCGGCGACCTCGGCCTCGTCAACCAGGTGAGAGGCCCACAGCACACTGACGCCATGTGTGCGCAGGCCGAGAACTTCGTCGAGCAACTGCCTCCGCGACGCAGGGTCCAGCCCCACGGTCGCCTCGTCCATCAACAGCACCGAGGGCCGATGAACGAGCGCGCGCGCGAGCTCCACCTTGCGCCGGTTGCCGCCGGAGAGCTGGCGCACCGGATCGCCGGCGCGTTCGCTCAGGCCGATACGCTCGAGCACCTCGCCAATGCGCCGCCGTGCCTCCCGGCCACCCAGGCCATGCAGCCGCGCATGGAAGATCAGGTTCGCCTCCACGCTGAGATCCATGTCGAGCGTCATCTGCTGGAAGACCACGCCGATGCGCCCGAGCGCGCGGACAGGCTCGCGGCGCATGTCGTGGCCACAGACCCGCACCACCCCGTCGTCGGCATTGAAGAGACCGGTGAGCAACTGGAACAGCGTGCTCTTGCCCGCGCCGTTGGGCCCCAGCAGTGCCACGAATTCGCCTGGCGCGACGGCAAAGCTCACGCCCTTGAGCGCCTCGAGCGCGCCATAGAACTTGTGCACCCCATCGACCTGCAGCAGGGATTCCGAGGGTTTCGCCGCGTCACGCATCGAGGCCATCCTCGCCAATGGGGGCCGCTGCGGTCAGGCCGGCGAGCAGGGCCGGATATCGCGCCAGCAGTTCGGCGTGGAGCGCGAGGACGGCCTCGTCGTTGGGCGAACGCGGGCGGGCAAGCTCGATCGGCAGATCCAGCACCACTGTGCCCGGTGAGGACGACAGGAAGCACACGCGGTCGCCCAGGGCCAGCGCCTCGCGCAGGTCGTGGGTCACGAAGAGCACGGTGGACCGGCATCGCTTCCACAGGCCGGTCAGCATCGTGCGCAGCCGGTCGGCAGTGGGCGCGTCGAGCGACACGAAGGGCTCATCCATCAGCAACAGCGTCGGTTCGATGACGAACGCGCGCGCCAGGGCAACGCGGCGCTGCATGCCGCCCGACAGGCGCCCGGGGTAGGCATCGAGCACGTCGCCAAGTTCCATCGCCTGCAGCAGTTCGCGCGCCCGACTGCGGGCGCCGGGAGCGCCGCCGGCCACCAGGAGCACGTTGTCGAGCACGGTCAGCCACGGCATCAGGCGCGGCTCCTGGAACATGAAGCCGACGCCCTCGTCTGGTGTGCTGCCGTCGAGGGTGACGCGCCCCTCGACGTCGCGATCGAGCCCGCCCACCAGATTGAGCAATGTGCTCTTGCCACAGCCAGAAGGACCGACGACGCAGACGAATTCGCCGTCGCGGACGTCGAGCCGCAGACCAGAGAGCGCCAGATGCGCGTGCCCGCCACGGTCCGGGTAGCGCTTGCGGCGGATGTCGATCTCGAGCATGTTCAGTTCCTCCAGCCCGTGAGGCGTCGCTCGAGAGGACGCATCAGCAGCGCCTCGACCAGCAGCACGATCGTGGCAAACACAAGTGTGTAGGCAAGTATGCCGGCGATGTCGAAGAACTGGAAAAAGACGTTGAGCTGGAAACCGATACCGTTGCTGCGCCCGAGCAGTTCGACGACGAGAACGATCTTCCAGATCAGCGACAATCCGGTGCGCGCCGCGGCCATCAGGTAGGGGTACAGCTGTGGAAGATAGACGCGGCTGAAGGTCGTCCACCGCGACAGGCGGTAAGCGTGCGCGACCTGCATCAACCTGGAATCGATCGCACGCGCGCCTTCGCGCACGGTGACGACCACGGTCGGTATCTTGTTGATCGCCACCGCGAGGATTGCAGCCCAATCGTTGAGGCCGAACCACACGTAGCACAGGATGATCGTGACGAGCGCGGGAATGTTGAGCCCGAGCACCAGCCAGCCGTCGAGAAAGACGTCGAGGCGACGCCAGCGCCCCATCGCGATCCCGATCGCCGTTCCGATCACCATTGCGGCCGCGAAACTGATCACCACGCGCGACAGGGTAATGGCGAGGTGGGTCGGCAGGGCGAGCGACACGGTTTCGTCGACGACCCGACCGAACACCGCGAGCGGGGCCGGCAAGGTCGCACTGTCGAGCACGATCGCGGCCACCTGCCAAAGCAGCACGAACACCAGCAGCGAAACCAGCCGCAGGGCCGCGTCACCCGTTTGACGCGTGCGCTTCACGCGCACTGGCTGGCGCGTATC
>JBFGUQ010000359.1:0-3334 GCA_041565515.1 Rhodocyclaceae bacterium
GGAAGGGGTTGGGGCGGCGAAGGCCGCCCCTTTTTTCATTCATGACGACCGAGCACGATCGAACCGCTAGAATCCAGGGCTCACCCTGTTCATTGCCGAATCCATCGTGTCGCTCGCCGCCCCCACCCCGCTTCGTCTCGCAATCAACGGCTATGGCCGCATCGGTCGCTGCTACCTGCGCGCCCTGCACGAGTCCGGTCTGGCAGACCGGTTCCGGGTGGTCGCGATCAACGAACCGGCCGACCTGGCGAGCATCGCCTATCTGACCCGCTTCGACTCCACCCATGGACGCTTTCCCGCGCGCGTCGATGCGGGGGACAAGCATCTGCTCATCGACGGCGAAGCCATTGCCGTATCGCACGCGACGACCCCGGAAACCGTCGATTGGGGTGCTCACGGACTCGATCTGGTGGTCGAATGCTCCGGCCAGTACGGCGAGCGCGCCGAGCTCGAGCGCTTTCTGCGTGCCGGCTGCCCCCGCATGCTGCTGTCCCACCCCGCGAACAGCGCCGACGACGTCGACGCCACGGTGGTCTACGGCATCAACCATCTCGAGCTCGGCGGCAGCGAGCACATCGTCTCGAACGCCTCCTGCACCACCAATGCGGTGGTCCCGGTGCTCGCCCTGCTCGAACGCGAACTCGGCCTCGAGCACGTCCTGCTCACCACCCTGCATTCGGTGATGAACGACCAGCCGCTGATCGACGGCTACCATCACGCCGACCTGCGCCGCACGCGCTCGGCGATGCAGTCGATCATCCCGGTGTCGACCGGCCTCGCGCGTGGCGTCGAACGGCTACTTCCCGAGCTTGCAGGCAAGGTCCGGGCCAAGGCGATCCGCGTCCCCACCCACAACGTCTCCGCCATCGACATGGTGCTGTCGCTCGGGCGCGAGGTCAGTTCGGCGCAGCTCAACCGGCTGCTGCGCGAGGCGTCGGCCGGCCCGTACAGTGGACTGATCGCGTATTCGGACGAACCCCACGCCTCGATCGACTTCAACCACGATCCGCACTCGGCGATCGTCGACGGCGGACAGACAAGCATGGTCGGCCCGCGCCTGGCGAACCTGGTGATCTGGTTCGACAACGAATGGGGGTTCGCCAACCGCATGGTCGATGTCACGCGGCACTGGCTCGGCCTGCACGCCCGAAAGCCCCTGCCGACTGCCAGTTAACCACGATCAAGTTAATGAACCGCCGCGCCGCATAGACTGCGGCGCATGGATCACACAAGCGCCACCCTCGCACCGATCGCTACTGCGGACTCGCCACCCGATTCGCCTCGACTGGCCGGCGATCTGGCGATCTGGTTCTTCATCCTCGCCGAACTGCTCGCCTTCGGCGTGTTCTTCGCCGCCTACGCCTTCACCCGCGCCAGCAACCTCGAACTCTTTGCCGCCGAGCAGCAGGCGCTGAACCGCGACGCGGGTGCGCTGAACACCCTGCTGCTGCTCACCGCCAGCTATTTCGTCGTGCGCGCCGTACAGGCCGCCGCAGCCACCCGCCCGGCGCACAGCGCTCGATGGCTGCTCGCCGCCATCGGCTGCGGACTCGGTTTCGTTGCGGTAAAGCTCGGCGAGTACTCGGCCGCGTTCGAGCAAGGCGTGAGCCTGTCGAGCAGCCCCTTCCACATGTTCTATCTGTCGCTCACCTTTTTCCATTTCATGCACGTCATCCTCGGCCTGGTGATCCTCGCCGCAATGTGGAACGGGGCGCGACTGGGGCGCTACCGGCCGGGCGAGATGAACGGGCTCGAGACCGGCGCCGCTTACTGGCACATGGTCGATCTGGTCTGGTTGATCCTGTTTCCGCTCGTCTATGTCATCAACTGAGGAGGACGGCATGAGCGCCGACGTTCATGGCACCCCGACACGCGCCACCGTCCTGTGGGCGGTGCTGATCGCCGCGACCCTGCTCACCTGGGCAATGGGAGAAGGCGGCCTCGGCGGCCCCCTGACGCTGGCAATCCTCGCATCGATCTCCCTGCTCAAGGGCGGGGCGATCCTTCTCGACTTCATGGCCCTGCGCCATGCGCCGCTGTTGTGGCGTGCGCTCACCCTGGGCTGGATGCTTCTGGTCTGGGCACTGATCGGCATTGCCTACTGGAAAGGACTCGCACAATGAAACCCGACACGCCGCATCTCGACATCCCCTTCTACCAGGCCGCCGGCGACGAGGCCGTCGTGTTCGAACACGCCTGGAAGAACCGCCTGCCGCTGCTGATCAAGGGCCCCACCGGCTGCGGCAAGACGCGTTTCGTCGCACACATGGCGGCACGCCTCGGCCTGCCGCTGTACACCGTGGCCTGCCACGACGATCTCACCGCGGCCGACCTCGTCGGCCGCCACCTCATCGGCGACGGCAGGACGGTCTGGTGCGACGGTCCGCTGACCCGTGCCGTGCGCGAAGGCGGGATCTGCTACCTCGACGAGGTCGTCGAGGCGCGCAAGGACACCACCGTGGTCTTGCACCCGCTGGCCGACGACCGCCGCATCCTGCCGATCGACCGCACCGGCGAAGTGCTCGAGGCGCCGCCGAGCTTCATGCTGGTCGTGTCCTACAACCCCGGCTATCAGAATCTGCTGAAGGGCATGAAGCCGTCGACGCGGCAGCGCTTCGTCAGCCTGCGTTTCGACTTTCCGCCGCCCGAGCACGAGGAGGCGATCGTCATCGGCGAGACCGCGTGCACACCCGACCTGGCCCGCCGCCTGGTCGGCATCGCCGGGGCCCTGCGCGCACTCAAGGACCGAGACCTGGAGGAAGCGGCCAGCACCCGGCTGCTGATCTATGCCGCGCTGCTGATCAAGGACGGCATGGACCCGGTCGCGGCCTGCCGCGTGGGCATCGTCGAGAGCCTGACCGACGACCCGGAAGTGGCCGAGGCGCTGATGGAGGTGGCGGCGGCCACCTTTGGCAGATGAGCAGGATGTCGACACCGCCCTCGGGTGCTGCCCGATGACGATCGAACGGCCCGATCCGCTGCGCAACGCGATGCCCGGCCCACCGCTGGCGATCGCTGCCGAGGCGCTATTCCTGATCAACCTGATGCTGCTCCCCGGGCTCGCCTTCGTGATCCTGATGGTGCTGTGGCTCATGCACCGCGATCATGCCGATCCGCTGGTGCGCAACCATCTGCGCCAGACCGCGATGACCTGCATCTGGGGGGGAATGCTGCTGGTCTCCATCAGCATCGGCATCTTCCTGCTCGGCGGCTTCGACAACCCGTGGTCATGGGTGATCGGCGTGCTGTACTTCACCTTCGTGCACTCGACGCTGATCCTGCTCGGCGTTCTCGGCCTGTCGCGCGCGATCAACGGCCGCAGCTGGCGCTACCC
>JBFGUQ010000360.1:0-3332 GCA_041565515.1 Rhodocyclaceae bacterium
ACCTCAAGGACACCGATCCCAAGGCCAAGAGCTACCAGGAGTACCGCGACTACGCCGGCGTGGACGAAGGCATGACCGGGCTCTCCACCCGCTTCGCCTTCAAGGTGCTGTCCAAGGTCTTCAACTTCGACCACCGCGAGGTCGCCGCCAACCCGGTGCACCTGATGTACGTGCTCGAACAGCAGATCGGCGCCGAGCAGTACCCGCCCGAGGCGGAGGCGCGCTATCTGGGCTGCATCAAGGAATTCCTCGCCCCGCGCTACGCGGAATTCATCGGCAAGGAGATCCAGACAGCCTACCTCGAGAGCTACTCCGAATACGGCCAGAACATCTTCGACCGCTACGTGACCTACGCCGATTTCTGGATCCAGGACCAGGAGTTCCGCGACCCGAACACCGGCGAGATCCTCGACCGGGCCGCGCTGAACGAGGAACTGGAGAAGATCGAGAAGCCGGCCGGCATCAGCAACCCGAAGGACTTCCGCAATGAGGTGGTGAACTTCGTGCTGCGCGCCCGCGCCAAGCACGAGGGCAGCAACCCGAGCTGGACGTCCTACGAGAAGCTGCGCGCGGTGATCGAGAAGAAGATGTTCTCCAACACCGAGGACCTGCTGCCGGTGATCAGCTTCAACGCCAAGGCCAGCGCCGACGAGCAGAAGAAGCACCAGGACTTCGTCAATCGCATGATCGAAAAGGGCTACACCGAGAAGCAGGTGCGCCTGCTGTGCGAATGGTACTTGCGGGTGCGCAAGTCGTCCTGAGCGCATCGGCTGGCTGATCCGCGGCGCGCCCGCAGCGCGCCGCGGTCCCGGGGCGGCCGAGAACACGGCGGCTCGCGCCCGGCTCAATCGAGGAGGCACAACATGGTCCGCATCATCGATCGACGCTTCGACAGCAAGCACAAGAGCACGGTGAATCGGCAGCGATTCATGCGGCGCTTCAGGCACCAGATCCGCAAGGCGGTGTCGGAGGCCATCCACGGCCGCTCGATCCGTGATCTGGACAATGGCGAGCAGGTCAGGATCCCGGCGCGCGACCTGTCGGAGCCGGTCCTGCACCACGGCCGCGGCGGCATCTGGGAGCAGGTCTTCAGCGGCAATGACCAGTTCTCCACCGGCGATCGCATCAAGCGCCCGTCCGGTGGCGGTGATGGTGGCGGCGGCGAGGGCGAGGCCGGCAACGAGGGCGAGCACGAGGACGACTTCGTGTTCCGGCTCTCGCGCGAGGAATTCCTCGACCTGTTCTTCGAGGACCTCGAGCTGCCGCGGCTGATCCGCACCCAGCTCGCCCGCATCACCGAATTCAAGACGCGGCGCGCCGGCTTCACCGCCGACGGCGTGCCCGCCAACATCAACGTCGTGCGCTCGCTGCGCGGCGCGCTCGGCCGGCGGCTTGCGCTCGGTTCGCCTTATCAGGCCCGTCTGCGCGAACTGCAGCACGCGTTCGAGGAGGCGCTGGAGGAACACGGCGAGGACGGTGTCGAGGTCATCGCGCTACGCGACCAGATCGGCCGCGTGCGCACGAAGATCGACAACATCCCCTTCATCGACAGCTTCGACCTGCGCTACAACAACCGTGTGAAGGTGCCGCAGCCGACGACGCAGGCGGTGATGTTCTGCCTGATGGACGTGTCCGGCTCGATGGACGAGGAGCGCAAGGCCACCGCCAAGCGCTTCTTCATGCTGCTTCACCTGTTCTTGACGCGAACCTACGAGCACATCGAGGTGGTCTTCATCCGCCACCACACCGTCGCCCAGGAAACGGACGAGGACACCTTCTTCCACTCGCGCGAGTCGGGCGGCACCGTCGTCTCCAGTGCGCTGGCGCTGATGCGCGACATCATCCGCGAGCGCTATGCCAACGGCCAGTGGAACGTCTATGGGGCCCAGGCCTCGGATGGCGACAACTGGCAGAACGACTGCCCCGTCAGCCGCGACCTGCTCGCACAGGAGCTCCTGCCCGCCTGCCAGTACTTCGCCTACATCGAGATCACCGACGGTGAGCCGCAGAACCTGTGGCAGGAATACGAGGCCGTGCGTGCCGCGCGCGCCAACTTCGCCATGCAGCGCATCCAGTCGCCGGCAGACATCTACCCGGTGTTCCGTGAACTCTTCAAGAAGAGCCTGTCATGAAACGCGTAACCAAGACCGCCAGCAAGCCCGTGCCCCTGCCCGCCACGGCAGAATGGTCCTTCGACAGCATCGAGCAGTACCATGCCGAGATCGCGCGCGTGGCCAAGGACTATGGCCTCGACACCTACCCGGTCCAGATCGAGGTCATCACCGCCGAGCAGATGATGGACGCCTACGCCTCGGTGGGCATGCCGGTGAATTACCATCACTGGTCGTTCGGCAAGCACTTCATCTCCACCGAGAAGAGCTACCGGCGCGGCCAGATGGGGCTGGCCTACGAGATCGTCATCAACTCCGACCCCTGCATCGCCTACCTGATGGAGGAGAACACGCTGACGATGCAGGGCCTGGTGATCGCCCACGCGGCCTACGGCCACAACAGCTTCTTCAAGGGCAACTACCTGTTCCGCACGTGGACCAATGCGGACGCGATCATCGACTACCTCGTCTTCGCGCGGAACTACATCAGCCAGTGCGAAGAGCGCTACGGCGAGGAAGAGGTCGAACTGCTGCTGGACTCCTGCCACGCGCTGATGAACCGCGGCACCGACCGCTACAAGCGCCCCGGCAAGCTGTCGGTGGCACAGGAAAAGCTGCGCCAGGCGGAGCGCGAGGAATACCTGCAGAGCCAGGTGAACGACCTGTGGCGGACCCTGCCCGCCCAGGATGTGCGCGACGACGACCGTAGCCGCCGCCCGCGCTTCCCGGCCGAGCCCGAGGAGAACCTGCTCTACTTCATCGAGAAGAACGCCCCGCTGCTCGAGCCCTGGCAGCGCGAGGTGGTGCGCATCGTGCGCAAGGTTGCGCAGTACTTCTTCCCCCAGCGCCAGACCCAGGTCATGAACGAGGGCTGGGCCACCTTCTGGCACTACACCCTGCTCAACACCCTTTACGACGAGGGACTGCTGGCCGACAGCTTCATGCTCGAGTTCCTGCAGTCCCACACCAACGTCGTCGCCCAGCCGCCCTACAACAGCCGCTGGTACAGCGGCCTCAACCCCTATGCGCTCGGCTTCGCGATGTGGCGGGACATCCGTCGCATCTGCGAGGCGCCCGACGCCGAGGACCGGCGCTGGTTTCCCGAGATCGCCGGCAGCGACTGGCGCGAGACCTTCGACTTCGCGATGCGCAATTTCAAGGACGAGAGCTTCATCGCCCAGTACCTGTCGCCCAAGGTGATGCGCGAGTTCCGCATGTTTG
>JBFGUQ010000361.1:0-3325 GCA_041565515.1 Rhodocyclaceae bacterium
CGCCGATGATCAGGGCGGACACGACGATCTCGTGAAGCAGTTCCATCATGCCCTCCTCACTCGATGACATCGCCGCGCAGGGCGAACTTGCAATAGGCCACGGTGGACACGAAACCGAACATGGCGAACAGCAGCGCGGCCTCGAAATACACCACGGTATGCTGCTGGATGCCGTACAGCACGATGACGCCTATGGTGTTGATCACCATCGTGTCGACGGCGAGCACGCGGTCCATCGTGGTCGGCCCGCGGAACAGGCGCAACAGGTTGAGCAGGAGCGCGAGCGAAAGCGCTCCGAAGCCGAAGGCGATTGCGTAGTCGATCATTCGAAGATCTCCTTCAGGCGCGCCTCGTAGCGCGTCTTCATGTTGCGCACGGCCTCGTCGGCATCCGGGGCATCGAGGCAATGCACGAGCAGGGTGCGTCCGTCGGCCGAGAGGTCGGCACTGACCGTGCCCGGCGTCATCGTGATCGTGCCGGCGAACAGCGTGATCGCCTCCGGGGTGACGAGATCGAGCGGCACCGCGACCCAGCGCGTGTTGAAGCGGTCCAGCGGCCTGAACAGGATAAGCCGCGCGACCTGAACGTTGGCCACGATAATGTCCCACAACACCATGAACAGGTAGGAAAGCGCCTTGCTGTAGCTGCGGATGCGGGGCGGTCGCGGCCACAGGTCGGCAATCAGCAGCGGGATCAGGAAGCCGAGCACCAGGCCGAGCAGCAGGTGGGCGAGGCTGAAGCTGTTTTGCAGCAGCAGCCAGGCGACCGCCAGCACGACGGTGAGCAGCGGGTGGGGCAGCCACTCGCGGTGTGGGGGCGAAGAATGCGGAGTCTGCGACATCACTCGTGTCCTCTGGCGACACCCAGTACCGCATCGATGTACTGGGCCGGCTGATGAATCTGGGCGGCGGTTTCGTCCATCCAGGCGACGACCGGGCCGGCGAAGCCGGTCAGCGCCACGATCGTGGCCAGCATCGCCGCGATCGCAAGCAGGGGCAGCGGCGGCGCAGCCGGCCACTTCGCCTGCCCGTCCTCGTCCAGCGGCACCGTCGGCTGCAGCGCGGAGCTCTTCCAGAACAGGGTGCTGCCGGCACGGCCGAAGGCGATGAGGGACACCAGGGAGATGGACAGCATCAGGGTCCAGATCCAGGTCGCACTGTGGGATGTGCGGGCGCTGTCGAGGATGAGCAGCTTGCCGAGAAAGCCGGACAGGGGCGGCATGCCGCAGATGGCGATGCCGCCGAGAAAGAAGGTCACGGCGAGCAAGCCGCTCTGGGCAAAGGGCGGCGCCACCGTGAGCCTGTCCGACTCGGGGCCGCGGCGCTGGGCGATCTGGTCGGCGATCAGGAACAGCACCGCCGCCGCGAAGGTGGAGTGCACCAGGTAGTACAGACCTGCGCTCAGTGCCTGCGGGGTGAACAGCGCGACCGCGATCAGCAGGTTGCCCATCGAGCCGATCACCGCGAAACCGGCGAAGTGCGCGACGGTGCGCGAGGCCAGCACGCCGATGCCGCCGAGCCCGAGCGTCAGCAGCGCCGCCGGCATCAGCCAGGGCGCGGCGATCCAGGCCGACAAGCCGGCATCGGCGCCGAAGGCGAGCGTATACAGGCGGATGATCGAGTAGGCCCCGACCTTGGTCATGATCGCGAACAGGGCACCGACCGGCGCGGGCGCATTGGCGTACGTGCCCGGCAGCCAGAAATGCACCGGCACCAGTGCCGCCTTGACCGAGAACACGAGCAGCAACAGCAAGGCGCCGGTGTTCAGCAGCGCGCGGTCGCCCTCCGCCACGAGCGGCACCTTGAGTGCCAGGTCGGCCATGTTGAGGGTGCCTGCGACGCTGTAGATCATCCCAACCGCAATCAGGAACAGCGTCGATCCGACCAGATTGACCACGACATACTGCACCCCTGCGCGCACGCGATCGGGACCGCCGCCATGCACCATGAGACCGTACGAGGCGATCAGCAGGATCTCGAAGAACACGAAGAGGTTGAAGAAGTCTCCGGTCAGGAATGCCCCGTTGATGCCCATGAGCTGGAATTGCCACAGCGCATGGAAATGCTTCCCCCGCCGGTCCCAGCCGTCGACCGCATAGGCGAGCGCGATGAGACTCAGCACCGCGCTCAGCACGAGCATCAGCGCCGACAGGCGGTCGAGCACGAGCACGATGCCGAACGGGGCGGGCCAGTCGCCCAGCGAGTACATCTGCGGTGGCTCGCCGGACGCGCTCGCGAGCAGCGCTGCGGTGAGCACCACCAGGGCCACGCTTCCCGCCACCGACAGCATCCGCGCGAGCGCGATGTCGTAGCGCGCGGCCATGACGAGGACCGGCGCAAGCAGGGCCGGGAGCAGGATCGGCATGATGATCCAGTGATTCATCGGGACGCTCCCGGGGGCGAGTCCAGTCCCGCCACGTTCGCGTCGGCGGTCTCCGGGTCGGTGTTGAGCGCCATGGCCGATTCGGGCAGGTCGACGATATCGTCGTCGTTCTCCAGAAAACTGCGCAGGGCCATCACCACCGCGACCGCGGTCATGCCGAAGGAAATGACGATGGCCGTCAGCACCAGGGCCTGCGGCAGTGGATCGGTGTAGGCCTGGGCGAGATCGTTGATGACCGGAGGCAGGTTCACGGTGAGCCGGCCCATCGAGAACAGGAACACGTTGGTGGCGTAGGACAGCAGGGCGAGGCCGAGCACCACCGGAAAGGTGCGCTTGCGCAGCAGCATGTAGACGCCCGCGGCGGTGAGCACACCCACGCCGCTGGCAACCAGAAACTCCATTTCAGTTCTCCCTTGCGCGGGCCGGCGCGGGTCGCGACGGATCGACGTCCATCGGCTCGCGGTTCACCAGCAGATGCTCGGCGCGCCGTCCGATACGCGACAGGTTCGCCAGCGCGAGCATGGTGGCGCCGACGACGACGAGGAACACGCCGATATCGAAGAACATGGCCGAGGCGATGTGCAGTTCGCCGAGCAATGGCAGCTCGAAATGCCACACCGTGCTGGTCAGGAAGGGGTAGCCCGCCATCCACGAGCCGATGCCGGTCAGCGCCGCCGCGAGCACGCCCGAGCCGATCAGTCCGTGGTAATCGACCTTCATGCGCTGCGCCGCCCAGCCGAAACCGCTCGCCATGTACTGCACGATGAGCGCGATCGCCACCACCAGGCCGGCAATGAAACCGCCGCCGGGTACGTTGTGGCCGCGCAGGAAGATGAACACCCCGACGAGGAGGGACAGCGGCAGCATCGCACGCGTCGCCACCGCCAGCATCAGGGGATGACGGTCGGCCGCGCGCGTCTGATCGGGCACCCAGGCGGCGAGC
>JBFGUQ010000362.1:0-3302 GCA_041565515.1 Rhodocyclaceae bacterium
CGGACCGTGCAGGAGATCGCGCGCGACAACGGCGGCCTCGACTTCGAATGGGCCGAGCGACCGGAGGACCGCAGCCGACTGTGGGCTGCACGCCACGACGTCTATTTCGCCAGCCTCAACCTGCGCCCCGGTTGCCGCGGTCTGACGACCGACGTCTGCGTGCCGATCTCGAAGCTGGCCGAATGCGTCGATGCCACGCGCGCGGACATCGACGCATCGGGACTGATCGCCCCCATCGTCGGACACGTGGGCGATGGAAACTTCCACACCCTGATCCTGATCGATCCTGACAATGCCGAAGAGATCGAGCGTGCGGAGGCGCTCAACCGCCGCATCGTCGAGCGCGCGCTTGCCATGGGCGGGACCTGCACCGGGGAACACGGCATCGGCATCGGCAAGCAGGACTTCCTCGTGCAGGAGCATGGCACGGCGGCGATCGAGGCGATGCGGCTGATCAAGCACGCGCTCGACCCCGGCGATCTGCTCAATCCGGGCAAGATACTGCCGCCGGCTTGAGCGCCGCGAGCTGCGCCGGGCCTGCCCCGGGGCGTCGGTCCGGCATGACCGCGCGACGACCTGGCTGGCACGGGGCGGCCCATGCCGGCCGCGCCTGCGGCCGCCGGCGCGAGTGCGTGGCGACACGCTTGCAGCTAAGATCGTCGACCCGCTCTCAGGCCCGTTCACGATGCCCCCTGCCCTGAAAGCCCTGCTGGCGCAGCTTGCCGGCTGGCTCGCCGCCTTCGGCCTCGCCCGCAGCGGCCTGCTCCCGGCCGGCCTGTGGCCGCTGGTGGCGGCACAGGCCTTGTGCGCAGGCGCCGCCGCGGCCGGCCTGCGCAGCGCCCGCTGGTGGCTGCCGATCCACCTTGCATTCACGCCGGTCGTCGTCGTCGCGCAAGGCGCCGGCATCGCACCCGGCTGGTATCTCGCCGCCTTCGTCGCCCTGCTGTCGATCTACTGGACAAGTTTTCGCACCCAGGTGCCGCTCTACCTGAGCAACCGGCGCACCGCCGAGGCTGTCGGCCGCCTGCTCGCGCCGACGCCGACGCGGCTGCTCGACATCGGCGCCGGCACCGGCTCCCTGCTGCGACCGCTGGCGCGGCTGCGACCCGACTGCCACTTCACGGGCATCGAGCAGGCTCCGGCGCCCTGGCTCCTGGGGCGGGCGCTGGCCTCGGCCCAGGCCAATGTCGACTGGCGGCGCGGCGACCTGTTCACGCCATCCTGGGCCGACTACGATGTCGTCTATGCCTTCCTGTCACCGGTGCCGATGGCCGCGGTTTGGGACAAGGCGCGGGCGGAAATGCGCCCTGGCAGCCGACTGCTGAGCAACAGTTTTCCGGTTCCCGGCCGTAGACCCGATTTCGTGGTCGACGTCGAGGATGCACGCCAGACTCGACTCTACGGCTACATCATCCCCGACCGACAAGCGGGGAAATAGGATGGCGAAGCGGCGCTATTCCGGCGCTTGCGCGGCCCTGGCGCCCGGATAATCCGGAACGTGCGGGCGCAGTTCGCCGCAAGTTGAGGACGAAGGATTCATGGCTGAGATCATTTGCGTGATCGGCAACAAGGGCGGCACCGGCAAGACGACACTGTCGCACATGCTGTGCCAGGGTCTGGGCCTGCTTGGCCAGCGCTCGGCCTGCGTGCTGACCGACACCTGCCGCGAACCCCTGTTGCCTGCGAATCGGCGCTACGTCACGGCCGACGCGCGCACCCGAGATGCATTGACCAAGGTGGTCGACAAGCTCCGTACGCTCGACGACTGGATCGGCGTCATCGATGGCGGCGGCAACCGCACCGAGATGGACCGCAAGCTGTACGCCTTGTCCGACATCGTGCTGCTGCCCTTCCGGGAGTCGCATGAGGACATCCGCACCGTCGTGCGCGACCTGGAGATGTTTCCGCGCGCCTACGCCGTACCGACGCAGTGGCCGACGAATGCCTGGCAGCGTGACGCTGCGGATCGCAACGTCGCGCAGTTGATGGGCGGCTACCGGCATCGCATCCTGCGTCCGGTCAATGCGCTGTCGTCGTCGAAACTGTTGCTGCACAAGCACGCACCCGAGCAACTGCCCACCCCGCTGGCGAATTCCTGCCGCGCCGTCGCGCGCCAGGTGCTGCAGGTCCTGGAAATCGATTTCGCCGACGCGCCCGAGGACGAGGAGATCGACGAAGTCGAGCGCCTGTCGCCGGCGGAGATGCCGATGCGCCTCACCTCGACCCTGCGCCGCTCGCACTGAACGGCGACGCCCGCCCGCCTCAGAGGCGGGCACCATGGCGCGAGATCACCACCAGGGCCTGTGCCCGGTTGGAGACGCCCAGTGCGCGAAAGATGGCCGACATATGGACCTTGACGGTGCCCTCGGAGAGCCCGAGCAGGTCGGCGATCTCTCGATTGGTCTTGCCCTCCCCGAGCAGGTCGAGCACGCGGGTTTGCGCGGCGGTCAGGCCGAAACGCTCGCTTACCGACGCGCCGACCCGGCGCGCGGGGGCCACCGAACGCGTCTCCGGCGTATGCACCCCGCCCTGCAGGACGACACGCACCGCCTGCAGCAGCTCCTCGCCCGGGCTCGCCTTCGACACGAAGCCCGATGCGCCGCCCTTCAACGCACGCCGCACGGAGACCTCGTCATCCATTGCGGAGACGACGACCGCCGGCACGTCGGGAAAGCGCTTGGCCAGGACCGCCAGCAGGGAGAAGCCGTTCATGTCCGGCAGCATCAGGTCGATGATGGCCAGATCCACGCTGCCGTTGGTTTCCAGTTGCGCCAGCGCCTCGTCCGCGCCGGCGGCCTCGATGCAGTCGATGCCCGGCTCGAGGCGCGACAGGGTGTGCGCCATCGCCTCGCGGACAAGCGCATGGTCTTCAACGATCAGGATCTTCATCGCCTCACCCACAGTCCCCGCGGTTCTGCCCTCGCCGCGATGCGCGAAGCATACCACGCAGGCTTGCGCCGCGACCCCTATCGGCATATCGAAAAAGGCTGGAAAATCAGGGGCGCCCCCCATGAACAAGTGGAAGCCCATGCCGACATTCCCAGCCCCTCGCCCGCTTCGTCATCAGCCTCGGCCGCCGGCGAGAGCCTTCGGCCTCGCGATGCTGCTCGGGCTCGCGCTGTCGCCGCCGGCCGGCGCCGAACACGACCTGGTGTCGGAGGAAGACTTCCTCGGTGAACTACCCATCGTGCTGTCGGCATCGCGGCTCGCGCAGCCGCTGAGGGAGGCACCGGGCGCGGTCACGGTGATCGACCGTGACATGATCAGGGCATCGGGTGCGCGCTCGATCGCCGAACAGATGC
>JBFGUQ010000363.1:0-3277 GCA_041565515.1 Rhodocyclaceae bacterium
GGGAGCCGAAGCCGGCGATGAAGTTGCAGCGGCGGTCCCGGCCGCCAGCTTGGCGCCGGGAGACGGGGCAGGCGGCCGCCGCGGGGAGACGGCCGAACGTGCGGCGCCACGCCCGCTCGAGCCCGCCGCGCCGCTGCCATCGAACGATCGCGCGCCGGCGCAGGCTGCGGCGCGCGACGGCGGCCTGCCGCCGTCGATCGCGCCGATGGCAGGCTCGCCGCAGGACCGGACCGGGCGCATCGCCAGCCTCGGATGGGACGACCTGGAGATGGACATCCACGCCTGTCGGGCCTGCAGCCTGTGCGAGCGGCGCAGGCAGGCGGTGCCCGGCGTCGGGGATCGACAGGCACGCTGGATGCTGGTGGGCGAGGCGCCGGGCGCGGAAGAGGACCAGCGGGGCGAACCTTTCGTCGGCCAGGCGGGCAGGCTCCTCGACAACATGCTCGCCGCGCTCGGTCTGCATCGCGGCGAGGGCGTCTATATCACGAACGCGGTGAAGTGCCGTCCGCCCCACAACCGCACGCCGGAAGCGTCGGAACTCGCGGCCTGTCTGGCCTACCTGCGGCAGCAGATCGAACTGGTGCGACCGACACTGCTCATCGCGCTGGGCCGGCCCGCGGCGCAGGCCTTGCTCGACACCGAAATCCGTATCGGCGCGGCGCGCGGACGCGCCTTCCGTCACGCCGGCATCCCGGTGGTCGTCACTTACCATCCCGCATACCTGCTGAGAAACCCGCAGGACAAGGCCAAGGCATGGGAAGACCTGTGCTTTGCGCGCCGGCTGATGGCCGAAGCCGAGGACGCACGCGCGAACCGCCGCTGAGGCGTGCCCGTGGGGCACGGCTGGGTCAGTGGGCCCTGTCTTCGAGCAGCGCGACCGAGTCGAACTCGCGCTGATTGCCCTCGTGGCGGCGCTTGACCAGCAGCATCGAGCCGGCAACGAAAAGGCCGAACATCACGATCACGGTATTGATCGACAAGCCCAGCATGATTAGCAGCGCGTAGCCACCGGTCATGATCAGGATCGACACGTTCTCGTTGAAGTTCTGCACCGCGATCGAATGACCTGCGCCCATCAGAATGTGACCGCGGTGCTGCAGCAGCGCGTTCATCGGCACGACGAAGAAGCCGGCGAGCGCACCGACGAGGACCATCAGGGCCATTGCGACCCTGCTGTCGGTCACGCCGATCATGATTATCACCACCAGGCCCATCGCGATCCCGAGCGGAATCACCTGAACGGCGCGCCGCAGGGTGATGAAGCGCGCCGCCAGCACCGAACCGATCGCGATCCCGATCGCGACCACGCCCTGCAGCATCGACGCCTGAGACAGATTCAGCCCCAGGCTGTGCTCGGCCCACTTGATGACGATGAACTGGAGTGTCGCGCCCGCGCCCCAGAACAGCGTCGTCACCGCCAACGAGATCTGGCCGAGTTTGTCGCGCCACAGCAGTCGCAGGCAATGGCCGAAATCGTGCATGAGGTAAAGCGGATTGTTCTTCAGCGGCTTGTGGTCGACGCCGGTGTCGGGAATGTAGGCATTGAAGCCGGCGGCGACGAGGTAGAACAAGCCGATCATCAGCACGCTCGCCTCGAATGCGGTGTCCACGAAGGGCAGGCCGAGGGACAGCAGCGACCCGGCGACATCGCCACGGATGAGCACGCCCCCGAGCACCGTGCCGACGATGATCGCACCGACGGTAAGCCCCTCGATCCAGCCGTTGGCGACGACTAGCAGGCGGTGCGGCAGGTATTCGGTGAGAATCCCGTACTTGGCCGGCGAGTAGGCGGCGGCGCCGAGGCCGATGACAGCGTAGGCGAACAGCGGATGCGCGCCGAGGAAGAGCATCAGGCAGCCGCCGATCTTGACCGTGTTGCTGATGAGCATCACGCGCCACTTCGGCATCGAGTCGGCGAAGGCCCCGACGAAGGCCGCGAGCGCGACGTAGGACAGGGTGAAGAAGAGCTTGAGCAGCGGCTCGTATTCGGACGGGGCGGCCATGTCCCGCAACAGTGCGATGGCGACGATCAGCAAGGCATTATCGGCCAGCGCGGAGAAGAACTGCGCTGCCATGATGATGTAGAAGCCGAGCGGCATCGTATTGACCGAGCGTCGCGTTAGCGGGAGCGCGGTTTATAACATGAAGTGACGGCGAACCGTGATGAACGAGGGCGCGGAACGAAGTGGTCGCGGTGTCGCCCGGGGTGGGTTTGTGCTTTAATCTCGCCTATAAACTAGGCTTATTAAAATCATGGCAGATCGCAGGCTTCAGGTATTCCACGCGGTGGCGAAACACGGCTCGTTTACGCGGGCCGCCGAACACTTGTTCATGACGCAACCGGCCGTCACCTTCCAGATCAAGCAGCTCGAGGAACACTTCGACACCCGGTTGCTCGACCGCGGGCACGGCAAGATCACGCTGACGCCGACAGGCGAACTGGTGCTGGCCTACGCCGAGAAGATCCTCGGCCTCTCGGCCGAGCTCGACCTGCGCGTCGCCGAGCTCACCGGCGAGCTCGCAGGCCAGATCAAGATCGGAACCAGCACCACGATCGCGGCCTACTGGCTGCCGGAGATCATTACCGGCTTCAAGCGCAAGTATCCGCGGGTGCTGCCCCGTATCGTGGTGGGCAACAGCAAGCTCACCGAGGATCGGGTCGCCGCGCGCGACCTCGACATCGGGCTCATCGAGATCGCCACCGAGCAGCATGCGATCGAACGTCGCAGCGCCACGCGCGACGAGCTGATGGTCATTTGCCAACCCGGGCATCCCCTCACCAAGTTCGAGCGGCTCAAGGCCGGCGATCTGATCGGTCATCCATTCATCGACCGCGATCCGGGCAACGGCATCCGCGAAATCGCGGACCAGTTCTTCGAGGCCGCCGGCATCGCCGGCAGCGAGATCGAGTTGTGCGCCGAGGTCGGCAGCCTGGCCGCGATCAAGCAGCTCGCCGCCGAGGGGCTGGGTTTCGCCATCGCTTCGTCGCGCGCGATCAAGCGCGACCTGCAGCAGGGCCGTCTGGCAGCGATGCCGCTAGACCCCCCCCTTTACAGCCCGCTCGAGGTGATCGTTCCGCGCGACAAGTTCCGCTCGCGCCTGATCACGGCGTTTGCCGACTACGCCTGCGACGAGCTGGCGAGGATGGCGCAGGAACAAAGCAAGGCGGATTGATGGCGAAGAGCAAGTCGGCTTTCGTGTGCACCGAATGCGGTGCGCAGGTGCCGCGCTGGCAGGGCCAATGCCCCCAATGTCAGGCCTGGAATACGCTGGTGGA
>JBFGUQ010000364.1:0-3277 GCA_041565515.1 Rhodocyclaceae bacterium
ACTGCCGCCATGGAACGCCGTTGGCCGGTTCGGGTCGAAAAACTCGACCGGCTCTTCTCCTCTGAAACCCGGCGCAGCACATGCGCATGCATGTCAAATCGCTCGAAATTTTGCACTTAAAGGCTTAACGCGGCAAGCATTCATGGCTCTGTTACCTATCCTTCGCTACCCCGACCCACGTCTTCACACCCGTGCCCAGCCGGTGACCGTGGTGGACGACTCCATTCGCCAGCTCGTGCGCGACATGGCCGAAACCATGTACGAGGCGCCGGGCATCGGCCTGGCCGCGACCCAGGTGAACGTCCATAAACGCCTCGTCGTGATCGACATCAGCGAGGACAAGTCCGGCCTCGTCGCCCTCATCAACCCCGAGATCCTCGAGCGCTCCGGCGAGCAGGTGTGCGAGGAAGGCTGCCTGTCGGTGCCGGGGATCTACGAAAGCGTCAAGCGCGCCGAGCGGGTCAAGGTGAGGGCGCTCAACGAGCAGGGCGAGCCCTTCGAGTTCGAGGCCGAGGGCCTGCTCGCGGTCTGCGTCCAGCACGAGATCGACCATCTCGACGGCAAGGTCTTCGTCGAATACCTGTCGCCGCTCAAGCTCGGTCGCATCAAGACCAAGCTCGCCAAGAAGGCACGCATCACGGCCTGAGCGCCATTCCCCGAATCCCGCCGCCGTCCGACCGGCGGCGGCCTCCTTCGTCCTCGCCGCAGGCTGCCATGCCGACTTCATCGCCCCCAAGCGTCGCCTTTGCCGGCACGCCAGAATTCGCCGCGCGCGCGCTCGAGGCCATCCTCGACGCGGGTTTCGACGTGCCGCTGGTGCTCACCCAGCCCGACCGCCCTGCCGGTCGCGGCATGAAGCTCACGCCGAGCCCCGTCAAGCAGCTCGCGCTGTCCCGTGGCCTCGCCGTCGATCAGCCGCAGAAGCTGCGCAGCGAGGCCGAGCGCGCGCGCCTCGCCGAGGTCTCGCCCGACGTGCTGGTGGTGGCCGCCTATGGCCTGATCCTGCCGCCAGCCGTTCTCGAGCTGCCGCGCCTGGGCTGCATCAACATCCATGCCTCGCTGCTGCCGCGCTGGCGCGGCGCGGCGCCCATCCACCGCGCGATCGAGGCCGGGGACGCAGAGACCGGCATCACCATCATGCAGATGGACGAGGGCCTGGATACCGGGCCGATGCTGATGACACGCAGCGTGCCGATCCTGCCGTCCGATACCACCGGTAGCCTGCACGACCGTCTCGCCGCGCTCGGCGCCGGGTGCATCGTCGACACGCTGCGCTTGCTGGCGGGCGGCGGGCTCAGGCCGGTACCGCAGCCCGATGCCGGCGTCACCTATGCGGCCAAGATCGGCCGCGCGGAAGCCGCCATCGACTGGCGCCGGCCGGCCGCCGACATCGAGCGCGCGATCCGGGCCTTCGACCCCTTTCCCGGCGCGTCGAGCAGCTTGCGCGACACCGCGATCAAGTTCTGGGCGGCCGAGGTGGTGGAGGGCGGGGGCGAACCGGGCACGGTGCTGGCGGCCGGCGATGGCGGCATCGTCGTCGCCTGCGGCCGCGGCGCGCTGCGCTTCGGGGTACTGCAGCGGCCTGGCAGCCGGCGCCTGGCGGCCGGGGAATTCCTGCGCGGTTTCGCGGTCTCTGTCGGCGAACGGTTCGCCCCCGGCGAGCCCAGCGCCGCTTGATATGGCGGCAGCCGACCCCCACATGGGTTGTCGACTCAAGCCAATTGCCACAAGGATCTCCGCAATGTTCGGAAACTGGATCAAGACCTCGATACTCATGGCCGGCATCGTCGCCTTGTTCGGCGTGGTCGGCGGTGCCATCGGCGGCCAGCAGGGCATGCTCATTGCGCTTCTGATCGGCGGCGCGATGAACGTGTGGGCCTACTGGTTCTCCGACAAGATGGTGCTCAAGATGTACCGGGCGCGCGAAGTCGATGCGACCAGCTCGCCCTATCTGTACAACATGGTGCGGGAACTGGCACGGCGGGCCGAGCTGCCGATGCCCAAGGTGTACCTCATCGACGAGGCCCAGCCCAATGCCTTCGCCACCGGCCGGAACCCGGAAAATGCCGCCGTGGCCGCGACCACCGGCATCATGCAGATGTTGTCCGAGCGCGAACTGCGCGGGGTGATGGCGCACGAACTGGCACACGTCAAGAACCGCGACATCCTGATCTCGACGATCTCGGCCACGGTCGCAGGCGCGATCTCCTCGCTGGCCCAGTTCGGCATGTTCTTCGGCGGGCGCGACGGCGAGGACAGGCCCAATCCGGTCGTGTCGATCATCGTCATGATCCTGGCCCCGATCGCCGGCATGCTCATCCAGATGGCGATCAGCCGCACCCGCGAGTTCGGTGCCGACCACGGCGGCGCCGAGATCTCCGGCGATCCCGAGGCGCTCGCCAGCGCACTCGCGAAGATCGATGCCTACGCCCGTGGCATTCCGATGCACACCGCCGAGCAGCATCCGGAAACGGCGCAGATGATGATCATGAACCCGTTGTCGGGCGGTGGCCTGCGGGGGCTGTTCTCCACCCACCCCTCGACCGAGGAGCGGATCGCGCGCCTGCGCGCCATGCGTTGAGCGCGCCCCTAGGCGGACACCTTCGCCTGCGCGCCGTCGAGGCAGAGGTCGGCGGTCGCCGCCGCTTGCGTCTCGCCTGGCTGGGCTCCCCCGTCCTGGATGTCGCCACCCTTCAAGAAGCGCAGCAGAGTCCAGTAGCCGAAAAGGTTGACCGGTCGCACGTCCGCCAACTCCATGCCGGCCTCGGCGACGAAGCTGTCTAGCGGAAACAGCGGACGGAATCCGAGCGAGCGGGCCAGGGGCGCGAGGCCGCGTTCCAGAGACTGTTGCCAGCCCTCGTCGCGCGAGAAATGGTTCACCACCAGCACCTCTCCGCCGGGGCGGCACACCCGCCGCAATTCGCGCATCATCGCCGCCGGATCCGGCACCACCGAGGCCACGTAGAGCGCGGCCACCTTGTCGAAACTGGCGTCGGGAAAAGAAAGCGACTGGGCGTCCATTGCCATCAGCCGGACGTTGTCGAGGGCGTGACGGCGTACCCGGGCATGCGCGCGCTCGAGCATGTGCGGCGACAGATCGACGCCCGTGACCTGCGCATGGCGCGGGTAGTGTGGCAGCGACAGGCCGGTGCCGACGCCTACTTCCAGGATCGATTCTCCCTCGCGGCAGGCCAGCGCCTGCACCAGTCGCCGACGACCTGGCTCGAACACGCTGCCGAACAGGAGGTCATAGACGGGCGCGTAGCGCCGATACGCG
>JBFGUQ010000365.1:0-3273 GCA_041565515.1 Rhodocyclaceae bacterium
CAGATCCTCAGCGCCGAGCACGTATTCCACGACTACCAGTTCAGCACCGACAACCGCATCGCGCTGCCGGCCTGAGCCCATGGCGCCGCGCCCCGGCTGCGAAGACCGCTTGCTTCCGGCGCGCACGCGGGACTTTTGCCCTCGTCAGAAGCGCTCAGGCGGGCAATACTTGCCTCGACACCCCGAACGAGCGCCCGAACGATGAACGTCGTCATCGTCGATGACAGTCCGATCAACCTTACGGTGATGACGAATCTCGTCCGCCGGCTGCCGGGCGGTCGGCCGACGGAGTTCCAGGTCGCGGCCGAGGGGCTGGCCTGGTGCCAGGCCAACGAGCCGGACCTCGTCATCGTCGATTACCAGATGCCGGAGATCGACGGGCTCGAGTTCATCCGCCGGGTGCGCTCGTTCCACGCCCACAACGACGTACCCATCCTGATGGTCACGGCGAACCACGAGCAGTCCGTGCGCTACCAGGCGCTGGAGTTCGGCGCCAACGACTTCCTCAACAAGCCGATCGACCGCAACGAATTCGAGCCGCGGGTGCGCAACATGCTCAAGCTGCGCGAGGCCCACCTCGTCACCCGCCAGCGTGCCGAGACGCTTGCCGAGGCCGTGCGCCAGGCCACCGCCGACATCCTCGACCGCGAGCGCGAGACGATCGCCCGGCTGGCCCGCGCCGCCGAATTCCGCGACCCGGAAACCGGCGCCCACATCCAGCGCATGTCGCAGTATTCGGCGATGATCGCGCGCCGCCTGGGGCACTCTGCCAGCTTCGTCGACGAGATGCTGCTCGCCGCGCCGATGCACGACGTCGGCAAGCTCGGCATTCCCGACTACATCCTGCTCAAGGCCGGCCGGCTCACCCCCGAGGAGTTCTCGGTGATGAAGCGCCACCCGCTGATCGGCCACGACATCCTCAAGGATTCGTCGTCGAGCGTGTTGCGCCTTGGCGCCAGCATCGCGCTGTCACACCACGAGAAATTCGACGGCAGCGGCTATCCGCACGGCCTCAAGGGCGAGGCGATTCCGATCGAAGGACGCATCGTCGCCGTGGCCGACGTGTTCGACGCGCTCACCTCGGCGCGCCCCTACAAGCCGGCGTGGCCGCTGTCGCGGGCCATCGCGCTGCTGCGCGACGGCCGCGGGCGCCACTTCGACGCCGACTGTGTCTCGGCCTTCCTGCAGGGCTGGGACGAGGTGGTATCGATCCGCAAGAACTTCCGCGACGAGGACCTGCCCCACGGCCTGGCTTTCGAGGCTCAGGCCCTGCCCTGAGCACGGCGCTCGATCAGCTCGATCTTGTAGCCGTCGGGATCCTCGACGAAGGCGATCACGGTGGTGCCGTGCTTCATCGGGCCGGCTTCGCGCACGACCTTGCCGCCGCGGGCGCGGATGTCGTCGCAGGCCTTCTTCGCGTCGGCCACTTCCAGCGCGATGTGGCCGTAGGCATTGCCGAGTTCGTACTGGTCGACGCCCCAGTTGTGCGTCAGCTCGATCACGGCGCCGTCGCGCTCGTCCTGGTAGCCGACGAAGGCCAGCGTGAACTTGCCGTCGGGATAGTCCTGCCGGCGCAGCAGGCGCATGCCGAGCACGTCGACATAGAAACCCAGCGCGCGGTCGAGATCGCCGACGCGCAGCATGGTGTGCAGAATCCGCATGTTCAATCCTCCTGTTCGATAAGGGCGGGCGCGGCCGCAACGTCGCCGCCGATCACCGGCAGGCTCGCCGATGCGTCGCGCAACTGCACACGTGCCTCCCGCCAGCCGGGGTAGAGCTGCTCGACCACTGCCCAGAAGCGCGGCGAGTGGTTCATTTCCACCAGGTGCGCGACCTCGTGCGCAACGACATAGTCGATCAGCGCCGGCGCCAGGTGGATCAGTCGCCAGTGCAGACGGATGCCGCTCTTGCTGCTGCAGCTGCCCCAGCGCGTGCGCGCATTCGAGAGACGCACGGACGGCACCGGGTGGCCCAGTCGCAGGCAATACGCCTCGACCCTCGCCTTGTGCCACTGCAGGGCTCGCGCCTGCAGCGCGCGCTTGAAGGCACGCTCGGGGTCGGCGCCTGCCGGTACGGCCAGCTCCGCGACTCCGTCGGCCGCCGCCCGCCACTGCGCCCGGCGCGTGCTGACCAGGCGCAGCCGGGCCGGCGCGCCGAGCAGCGGAAACGGCGCGCCGTCGGCAAGCACGAAGCGCGTCGGACGCGGCCCCGCTGCCCGTGCGCGCAGGCGCTCGAGCAGCCAGCGACCGTGATGCTGGACGAAGCGATCGACCTCACCGAGGCTGGTCCGCAACGGCACCGCGACGCGCGCGCCGCGGTGATCCACCTGCAGCGCGAACGAGCGCCGCGCCGAACGGCGCAGCACGAGGTCGATGCGGGTGCCGTCGACGACCACCGCGTGCGCCTGCTCGACCGCCGGCGCGGCCTTCGGTGACGTCCGGCGCGAGGCGCTCAGGGTCGGTCCTCCCATTCGAGTCCGCGCCGCTCCATGTCGGCCTTGATCCGGGCCATCGCCTCCGCCACCCGCCCTGCGGCACCCTTCATGCCGAGCTCGACCGAGCGACGTTCGCCCTCGCCGGCGATCGTCGGCAGGCTGAACAGCGTCGCATCCGGAAAGGCGTTGGTGAGCTCGCGCATCAGTGCGATGAGCTGGCCCTCGTAGACATCCCAGACGGTGATCGCCTGCTCGACGTAATCCTCGGCGTGGTGCAGGTGAGAATAGTGGGTGTCGAGCACCCATTCGACCATCGGCCAGGCCATCACCGGGAAGCCCGGGGTGAAGTAGTGCTGGCGGATGGAGAATCCGGGGATGCGATTGAAGCTGTTCGGAACGATCTCGCTGCCCACCGGATAGACGCCCATCTGCAGGCGCTCCTCGGTGATCTGGTCGCCGAAGCGGGCACGAATCTCGGCTTCGGCTTCCGGGTGCAACGCCAGTTCCAGCCCGAGTGCGGCGGCGGCGGCCTCGCGCGTGCGATCGTCGGGCGTAGCGCCGATGCCGCCGAAACTGAACACCACGTCGTCGCTCTGCAAAGTGCGCTTGAGCAGCGCGGTGAGGCGTACCGGATCGTCGCCTAGGTACTGGCACCACTCGAGTTCGAGCCCGCGTTGCGACAAAGTGTCTACCGCAAAAGCGAAGTGGCCGTCGCGGCGTTTACCGCTGAGCAGCTCGGAACCGATGATGATGAGTCCGAATCCCATGCGCACACCAGCGATCAGGACACATCCGCGCCGACGAGCTTGCGCGCCACATGGTGCGCGCTCAGGTAGGCA
>JBFGUQ010000366.1:0-3262 GCA_041565515.1 Rhodocyclaceae bacterium
CGCCGCGCGCGCCGGCTACGATCCCCGCGCGGCTGTCTCGCTGTGGAACAAGATGTCCTCGCAATCGGCGGGCGCGCCGCCGCAGTGGCTGTCGACCCACCCGTCGCACGCCAGTCGCCAACGCGACATCGCGACCTACGCGGCACGCGTCATGCCGCTCTACGAGCAGGCTCGGCGCTGACGCCGGCAGGCGGCTGTTCAGTCGCGCGGGCTTTGTGAAATAATCGTTTCCTTTTCTTTGCCCGGAAGTCTCTGGATGGAAGCCCAAACGCTGTACGAAAAGCTCTGGTCCAGCCACGTCGTCCACCAGGAGGCCGACGGCACCGCGCTGATCTACATCGACCGCCACCTGGTTCACGAAGTCACCAGCCCGCAGGCTTTCGAGGGCCTCAAGCTCGCCGGGCGCAAGCCGTGGCGGGTCAGCTCGATCGTCGCCACGGCAGACCACAATACGCCGACCGACCACTGGGAGCTGGGCATCCAGGATCCGGTGTCGCGCCAGCAGGTCGAGACCCTCGATGCAAACATCCGGGCGGTGGGCTCGCTCGCCTACTTCCCCTTCCGGGACGAGCGCCAGGGCATCGTGCACGTGATCGGTCCGGAGAACGGCGCCACGCTGCCGGGCATGACGGTCGTCTGCGGTGATTCGCACACCTCCACCCATGGTGCGTTCGCCTGTCTGGCGCACGGAATCGGCACCTCCGAGGTCGAGCACGTGCTCGCCACCCAGTGCCTGCTGCAGAAGAAGTCGAAGACGATGCTGGTGCGGGTCGATGGCACGCTCGGTCGCGGCGTCACCGCCAAGGACGTCGTGCTCGCCATCATCGGCCGCATCGGCACCGCCGGCGGTACCGGCTACGCCATCGAGTTCGGCGGCAGCGCGATCCGCGCGCTGAGCATGGAAGGGCGCATGACGATCTGCAACATGGCGATCGAGGCGGGTGCGCGCGCCGGCATGATCGGCGTGGACGAGACCACCATCGACTACCTCAAGGACCGCGCGTTCGCGCCCAGGGGCGCGGCCTGGGATCAGGCGGTAGCTTACTGGCGCACGCTCGTGAGCGATGAAGGCGCGAGCTTCGACAAGCTCGTCGAACTCAGGGCCGAGGACATCCAGCCGCAGGTCACCTGGGGCACCTCGCCCGAGATGGTGACGACGATCGACGGCCGGGTGCCCGATCCGGCTGCCGTCACCGATCCGATCAGGCGCGAGGGCATGGAGCGTGCGCTGAAGTACATGGGACTTGCCCCGAACACGCCGATTGCGGCGATCGCGGTGGATCAGGTGTTCATCGGCTCATGCACCAACTCGCGCATCGAAGACCTGCGTGAGGCGGCCGCCGTCGCCAGGGGACGGCAGAAGGCGCCCAGCGTCAGGCGCGTGCTGGTGGTGCCGGGTTCCGGCCAGGTCAAGCACCAGGCCGAAGAAGAAGGCCTGCACGAGGTCTTCCTCGCCGCCGGCTTCGAATGGCGCGAGCCCGGCTGTTCGATGTGCCTGGCGATGAACGCAGACCGCCTCGAGCCGGGTGAGCGTTGCGCGTCGACCTCGAACCGCAACTTCGAGGGACGCCAGGGCGCCGGCGGCCGCACGCACCTGGTCAGCCCGGCGATGGCCGCGGCCGCGGCGGTGACCGGACATTTCACCGATGTACGCACCCTGGCCTGAGCGCCAGCCCCGGATTGAGGAGAACGAGATGAAGAGAATTGCGCTTGTGTTCGCCGTGCTGGTCGCCGGCGTTGTGTCGATGGGCTGCAATACGGTGCAGGGCATGGGCAAGGACATCGAGAAGGGCGGCGAGGCCATCCAGAGGTCGGTGAAATAATGAAGCCGTTTACCGTGCTCGACGGGCTCGTGGCGCCGCTCGACCGTGCCAACGTCGATACCGATGCGATCATTCCCAAGCAGTTCCTGAAATCGATCAAGCGCAGCGGCTTCGGCCCCAACCTGTTCGACGAGTGGCGCTACCTCGACGTCGGGCAGCCCGGTGCGGACAACAGCAAGCGCCCGAAGAACCCGGACTTCGTGCTCAACGCCGCGCGCTACCAGGGCGCTCAGATCCTGCTGACGCGGGATAATTTCGGTTGCGGCAGCTCGCGTGAGCATGCGCCCTGGGCGCTCGAGGATTACGGGTTCCGGGTGCTGATCGGCCCGAGCTTTGCCGACATCTTCTTCAGCAACAGCTTCAAGAACGGCCTGCTTCCGATCAGGCTCGATGCCGCCGAGGTCGACGAGCTGTTTCGCCAGTGCGAGGCGACCGAGGGCTACCGCCTCAAGGTCGACCTCGCGGCGCAGACGATCACCCGTGCCGACGGCAAGGTGATCGGATTCGACATCGACGCCTTCCGCAAGGAATGCCTGCTCAACGGCTGGGACGACATCGGCCTCACGCTGCGCCACGCCGACAAGATTCGCGCCTTCGAGGCCCAGCGCCGCGCCGACCACCCCTACTACTTTGCCTGACGCCGACGGTCGGGACGGTCGTCGCGCGCCCACGAGGAGAAACGATTCGATGAAGATATGCGTGTTGCCCGGTGACGGCATCGGTCCGGAGATCATGGCCCAGGCCGTGCGCGTGCTGCAGGCCCTCGATCTGAAGTTCGAGCTGGAAGAGGCGCTGCTCGGCGGCAGCGCGGTCGATGCGACCGGCACGCCGTATCCGGAGGCGACGCAGAAGCTGGCGCGCGCAGCCGACGCGGTCCTGCTCGGTGCCGTCGGCGGCCCGAAGTGGGACGCGCTGGCGCGCGAGCAGCGCCCGGAGCGCGGCCTGCTCGGCATCCGCAAGGATCTCGGCCTGTTCGCCAATCTGCGTCCGGCGATCCTGTATCCGCAGCTTGCCAACGCGTCGACGCTCAAGCCCGAGGTCGTGTCCGGCCTCGATATCCTGATCGTGCGCGAACTCACCGGCGACATCTACTTCGGCCAGCCACGCGGCATCGAGACCCGCGAGGTCGATGGCGAGCAGCAGCGCGTAGGCTGGAACACCATGATCTACGCCGAATACGAGATCCGCCGCATCCTGCGCGTGGCGTTCGAGGCGGCGATGAAGCGCGGCCGCAGGCTGTGCTCGGTCGACAAGATGAACGTGCTCGAATGCACCCAGCTGTGGCGCGACATCGCCGAGGAAGTGGCGAAGGAGTACCCTGAGGTCGAACTCTCCCACATGCTCGTAGACAACGCGGCGATGCAGCTCGTGCGGAATCCGAAGCAGTTCGACGTGATGGTGACCGGCAACATGTTCGGCGACATCCTGTCCGACGAGGC
>JBFGUQ010000367.1:0-3258 GCA_041565515.1 Rhodocyclaceae bacterium
CGTCGACGGCGAAGCCGTGCGTGAGCAGGCCGCGATAAGGCGCGTGGCCATCGATCGCGCTGCCGGTGAGGAGCGACGTGTGGAACCAGCCGCGGTGCTGGTCGGAGCCCTCCAGATAGAGGTCCGCGCGCGGTCCCTCGGGGTGGCCGTCGCCGTGCGAGCCGCGCAGCACGTGCCAGTGCGTGGTGCCGGAGTCGAACCAGACGTCGAGCGTGTCGTTGATCTTGTCGTACTGCGCGGCCTCCTCGCCGAGCAATTCGGCGGCGTCGAGTCTGAACCAGGCCTCGATGCCGTCCTTCTCCACGCGGCGGGCCACTTCCTCCATCAGCTCGACGGTGCGCGGATGCAGCTCGCCCGTCTCCTTGTGCAGGAAGAAAGGGATCGGCACCCCCCAGTTGCGCTGGCGCGAGATGCACCAGTCGGGGCGGTTGGCGATCATCGCGTGCAGTCGGGCCTGGCCCCAGGCAGGGTAGAACTTGGTCGCCTCCACCGCATGCAGGGCGCGTTCGCGCAGGGTGCTGCCGTCGGCGGCCACCTTGTCCATGCCGACGAACCACTGCGCGGTGGCGCGGTACACCAGCGGCGTCTTGTGGCGCCAGCAGTGCATGTAGCTGTGGTTGGTGCGACCGTCCGACAGCAGGGCGCCGACTTCGCGCAGCTTGTCGACGATGGCCGGGTTGGCCTTCCAGATGTTCATGCCGCCGAAGAAGGGCAGGTCGGCGACGTACTCGCCGCCGGCCATCACGATCGAGATGATCTCGTCGTTGCTGCGGCCGTAGGCGCCCCACGAGGTGAAGTCGTCGACGCCGTGCGCCGGCGAGGAGTGAACGATGCCGGTGCCGGCGTCGATGCCCACGTAGTCGGCGAGATAGACCGGCGCGACGCGATCGTAGAACGGGTGGCGGAACTCGATGCGGTCGAGCGCGGCGCCCTTGGCCGTGGCGATGACCGTGCCTTCGAGGCCGTAGCGCTCGAGACAGGCCGTCACCAGCTCGCGCGCCAGCATCAGCAGGCGGTCGCCGGTGTCGACGAGCGCGTACTCGAACTCGGGGTGGGCGTTCAGCGCCTGGTTGGCCGGAATCGTCCACGGCGTGGTGGTCCAGATCACCGCGGCGGCGGGCTTGACCAGCGTGCTCAGGCCGAAGGCGGCGGCAAGCCTGGCCGTCTCGGTGTCCGCCAGCGGGAAGGCGACGTCGATCGTCGGCGACGACTTGTCGGCGTATTCGACTTCGGCCTCGGCCAGCGCCGAGCCGCAGTCGAAGCACCAGTTCACCGGCTTCAAGCCCTTGAACACATAGCCGGTCCTGGTCATCGCGGCGAGCGCGCGGATCTCGTTCGCCTCGTTGGCGAAGTCCATCGTGCGGTACGGGTTGTCCCATTCGCCGAGCACGCCGAGGCGGATGAAGTCGGTGCGCTGGATGTCGATCTGCTCGGTGGCGTACGCACGGCACAGTTCGCGCACCTTGTCGGCGGGCAGGTTCTTGCCGTGCGTGACCTCGACCTTGTGCTCGATCGGCAGGCCGTGGCAGTCCCACCCCGGCACGTAGGGGGCGTCGAAGCCGGCCATCGTCTTCGAGCGAACGATGATGTCCTTGAGGATCTTGTTCAGCGCATGGCCGATATGCAGGTTGCCGTTGGCGTAGGGCGGGCCGTCGTGCAGCACGAACTTGGGTCGTCCGGCGCTCGCCTTGCGGATCTTCTGGTAGAGCTTCTTCTTCTGCCAGTCGGCAATCCAGCCGGGCTCGCGCTTGGGCAGGTCGCCGCGCATCGGGAACGGGGTGTCGGGGAGATTGAGCGTCTTGCGGTAGTCAGCCATGGCGGGTCGGTCTTTTCAGCCTTGGAGGCCATTTGATTGCGGATTCGGGTGTCGCGACAGCCAGGCGCGGGCGGCCTCGGCGTCGCGGCGGATCTGGGCAGTGAGCGCCTCGAGCGAGTCGAACTTCCGTTCGTCGCGCAGTTTGTGCAGGAAATGCACGCGCAGGTGCGCGCCGTAGCAGTCCTGGTCCCAGTCGAACAGATGCACCTCGAGGCGTGGCCGGGCCTCGTCGGTGGCGGTCGGCCGGATGCCGATGTTGGCGACGCCGCCGACAGGGCGCTCGGCGAGGCCCTCGACGCCGACTGCGAACACGCCGCCGAGCGCCGGGCGCCGATGCTTCAACTGCACGTTGGCGGTCGGGTAGCCGAGGTGGCGGCCGAGCTTGTCGCCGTGGGTCACGCGCCCGGCGATGCTGTACGGGCGGCCGAGCAGACGGGCGGCATGTTCGAGGTCGTCTGCGGCGAGGGCGGTGCGAACGGCCGAACTCGATACCCGCTCGCCGTCGACCTCCAGCGTCGGCATCGACTCCACGCCGAAGCCCTTTGCGCGGCCGGCGGCCTGCAGCATGGCGAAATCGCCCTGGCGCTTCGCGCCGAAGCGGAAATCGTCGCCGATGAACAGATGACGCGTGCCGAGTCCCCGCACCAGGCCGTCGTCGATGAAACTCTGTGCCGACCGCGCGGCGAAGCGCGCGTCGAAGCGGCAGACATGGGTTCGATCGACGCCGCTGGCGTCCAGCAGCAGGAGCTTCTCGCGCAGCGAGGCGAGACGGGCGGGGGCGTCGGCGGGTGCGAAGTATTCGCGCGGGTGCGGCTCGAAGGTGAGCACGACCGCCGGCAGGCCGAGGGTGCGCGCCTTGTCGGTGAGCAGCTTGAGCAAGGCCTGGTGACCGAGGTGCAGGCCATCGAAGTTGCCGATGGTGAGCACCGAGGGGCCGTCAGCGCGCTCGGGGATCCCGCGAAAAACCTGCATGACCGCCTGAAAAAGCGGGAATTATAACGGCAAAGCCGCTCTTCGCGGGACCGTGCGGGCCATATCCGGGTGGCGGCTCAGCCCAGTTGCGCGATGCGGGTGCGGCCCGTCGGCGGATTGGTCTCGAAGTAGCGCGTGATGCCGCGCAGGATGGCATTGGCCATCTTGTCCTGATAAGCGTTGTCGTTCAGGCGCCGCTCTTCGATCGGGTTGCTGATGAAGGCGGTTTCGACCAGCACGGAAGGGATGTCGGGCGCCTTCAGCACGGCGAAGCCGGCCTGCTCGACGTCGCGCTTGTGCAGCTTGTTGATGTCGCCGATCTCGCTGAGCAGCGCACGGCCCAGCTTGAGGCTGTCGTTGATCGTCGCCGTCTGCGACAGGTCGAGAAGGGTGCGCGCGATGTGGCCGTCCTGCTGGGCGAGATTGACGCCGCCGACGAGGTCGGCATCGTTTTCCTTCTGCGCCAGCCA
>JBFGUQ010000368.1:0-3240 GCA_041565515.1 Rhodocyclaceae bacterium
ATGAGCACGAAGCCGAACACGATGGTGAAGCCGAGCTGGCCGAGCCCGGTGGCGAGCGCGACCGGGCCGATATGGCGAATGTGGTGGAGGTCGAGCTTGAGGCCGACGACGAAGAGCAGCACCGTCACGCCGATCTGCGCCAGCAGGTCCACCTGGTCTTGCGCCGTCACCAGCCCCAGTACCGCCGGCCCGACGAGAATGCCGACGAGGATGTAGGCGATCAGCACCGGCTGGCGCAGGCGCACTGCTATCGCCCCGGCCACGGCCGAGATGATCAGCAGAAGGGCGAATTCCGCGTACGCGCCATAGCTCGGCAACTGCTGGATGAGGCCTTCCATCGTCCGTTCTCCCTCGTACCGCGCTAGCGCGTGCCGGGCAGCAGCACGATGCGCGAGCCGGCGATGCGATCGTGCAGGAACTGGCGGTCACGATCGATCAGCGCCCACAGCAGGCCGACACCGCAAAGCAGCACCGATGGCCACGCCAGCGCGTAGCGCAGCCAGCAGCGGCCCAGGCTCAGGTTTCTGCCGTCGTCGGCATCGACCAGTCTGAGCCGCCAGGTCTGCATCGCCAGGGTCTGGCCGTTACGGTGCCAGTACCAGACGAAGTACGCGCCGAGCACGACGAAGATGTGGAGCCAGGCAAACCAGCCGGGAGGCGCCGCGTCCAGGCCGATCCCGAGGGCCAGGTAGGGGAGCATGAAGGCGAGCGCAAGGACGCCGAGCAGCAGCATCGACTCGTAGAGCATGCTCGCCAGGCGTCGGCGCAGGCTGGCGATCTCGACGACCAGGCGGGCCGGCCCGGGCGCGCCGGGCACAGGCTGCGCATCGGATGCCCGATCCTTCCGTTTGTTGCGGCTCATGGACTTCGTCCGGGTGTGAACGCGCACATGCCGCAGGGCATGCTGCAAGAAGGTTGAAGTGGAGGCCGGATACCGGCACTGCAGGAGGCGACGCCCCGCGGAGCTTGCATTGCCAGGCACAAACATGACGTATCGCTACCCATGACGAGCGACAGTGTTGCCGGTACGGGATTCACGAGCGAAATCACGGCCTTGACCTAAGTCACCGTGGCCGGTAACGTTCGCCGTTTATAACAACGACTTGATGAGTGAGCTTGCGATGGTGCTGACCGGAGCCGAAATTGTAATCAGGTGCCTGCAGGAAGAAAAGGTCGAGTATGTCTTCGGTTACCCCGGCGGCGCGGTACTTTTCATCTATGACGCCCTGTTCCAGCAGGAAGAGGTGCGCCACGTGCTGGTTCGACACGAACAGGCCGCGGTGCACGCCGCCGACGCCTTCGCGCGCAGCACGGAGAAGGTCGGCGTCGCCCTCGTGACGTCCGGCCCGGGTGCCACCAACGCCGTCACCGGCATCGCCACCGCCTACTGCGACTCGATTCCGATGGTGATCATCTCCGGGCAGGTGCCGACCGCCGCGATCGGCCAGGACGCCTTCCAGGAGGTGGACACCGTCGGCATCACCCGCCCCTGCGTCAAGCACAACTTCCTCGTCAAGGACGTGCGCGACATCGCATCGACGATCAAGAAGGCCTTCTACCTCGCGAACTCGGGCCGCCCCGGCCCCGTGTTGGTCGATATTCCCAAGGACGTGACCACGGAAAAGTGCGAGTTCGAGTACCCGAAGGATATCTCGATGCGCTCGTACAATCCGGTGGTCCGCGGCCACCAGGGCCAGATCAAGAAGGCCGTGCAGATCCTGCTCGAGGCCAAGCGCCCGATGATCTACACCGGCGGCGGCGTCGTGCTGTCGAACGCGGCCGAGCAGATCACCAAGCTCACCCGCTTGCTCGGCTACCCGATCACCAACACGCTGATGGGCCTGGGCGGCTATCCCGCCAGCGACCGCCAGTACCTCGGCATGCCGGGCATGCACGGCACCTTCGAGGCCAACATGTCGATGCACTACTGCGACGTGCTGCTGGCGGTCGGTGCCCGCTTCGACGACCGGGTCATCGGCAATCCGGCGCACTTCGCCGAGGAACCGCGCAAGATCATCCACGTCGATATCGACCCGTCGTCGATCTCGAAGCGCGTCAAGGTCGACATTCCCATCGTCGGCGACGTGAAGGATGTGCTCGAGGAAATGATCCGCCAGATCGAGGCCGGATCCGCCCGTCCGAATCGCGACGCCCTCGACACCTGGTGGAAGCAGGTCGACGAATGGCGCAGCCGCAACTGCATGGTGTACAAGAACTCGGACGAGATCATCAAGCCGCAGTTCGTGGTGCAGAAGCTGTGGGAAGTCACCAAGGGCGACGCCTTCATCACCTCCGACGTCGGTCAGCACCAGATGTGGGCGGCACAGTACTACCCCTTCGACAAGCCGCGCCGCTGGCTCAACTCGGGCGGCCTGGGCACGATGGGCGTCGGCCTTCCCTACGCGATGGGCGCACAGCTGGCGCATCCGGACGCGCAGGTCGCGTGCATCACCGGCGAGGCCTCGATCCAGATGTGCATCCAGGAACTGTCGACCTGCAAGCAGTTCCGCCTGCCGATCAAGATCTGCAACCTCAACAACCGCTACCTCGGCATGGTGCGCCAGTGGCAGCAGATCTTCCACGGCGCCCGCTACTCCGAGTCGTACATGGATTCGCTGCCCGATTTCGCCAAGCTCGCGGAGTCCTACGGTCACGTCGGCCTCAAGGTCGAGCGCCCGGGCGACGTCGAAGGCGCGCTGCGCGAGGCCTTCACCACGCACAAGAACGAACTCGTCTTCCTCGACTTCCAGGTGGATCAGACCGAAAACGTCTATCCGATGGTTCAGGGGGGCAAGGGTCTCACCGAGATGATCCTGTCCGCCGAAGACCCGTAACCGCCTTCCATCTGAAATCCGGACCGAATCCATCATGCGTCACGTCATTTCCCTCCTGATCGAAAACGAATCCGGCGCGCTGTCGCGCGTCTCCGGCCTGTTCTCCGCGCGCGGCTTCAACATCGAATCGCTCACGGTGGCCCCCACCGAAGACGCCTCGATGTCGCGCATGACCATCGTCACCACCGGCTCGGACGACATCGTCGAGCAGATCACCAAGCAGCTGAACAAGCTCGTCGAAGTGGTCAAGGTGGTCGACATCTCCGAAGCGGCCCACATCGAGCGCGAGCTGATGCTGATCAAGGTGCGTGCCACCGGCAAGGACCGCGAAGAGGTCAAGCGCACGACCGAGATCTTCCGCGCCCGCATCATCGACGTCACCGATGCGTCCTACGTTGTCGAGCTC
>JBFGUQ010000369.1:0-3220 GCA_041565515.1 Rhodocyclaceae bacterium
CCGGCGCGTGGATCGATGCCGACCGTGAGACCAACGAAAAGGAGGTCACCGCCCTGATCGCCGCCGCGCATGCGATGCGGCACATCGAGCGCGTCCTGGTCGGCAACGAGGTGCTGCTGCGGGGCGACCTGAAGGTCGAGGAACTGATCCCCTATCTCGACCGCGTGCGCAAGGCCGTGCGCAGCCCGATCTCCACCGCCGAGCCGTGGCACGTCTGGCTGAAATACCCGGAACTGGCCAAGCATGTCGATTTCCTGACGGTGCACCTGCTCCCGTATCACGAGGGCGTCCCGGTCGAGGCTGCGGTCGAATACGCATTCCAGCGCTACGACGAACTGGTAAAGGCGTTCCCGAAGAAGAAGATCGTCGTCGGCGAGATCGGCTGGCCGAGCAAGGGCCCGGTCATCGGCGCTGCGATCCCCTCGCTCGACAACGAGGCCCGCTTCATCCGCGAGTTTCTCTCGCACCCGCGCACGGCGCGGATCGACTACTTCCTGATGGAAGCGATCGACCAGCCCTGGAAGGTGGACATCGAAGGCTGGGCCGGCCCCTACTGGGGCATGTACAACGCCGACCGCGAGCAGAAGTTCGCCCTCGAGGGCATCATCGAGCGCGATCCGCACTGGGCGAAGAAGGCCAGCAACGCGGCGGCGCTCGCCTTCCTGCCGATGCTGCTGGTAGCGTTCTTCCTGTCCGACTGGAGCGTGTTCGGCCGCACCTTTCTCGCCGGGCTGATCCAGGCCTGCGTGGCGACCCTGATCATCGGCCTGAACGTGCCGGTCGAGTACTACCTCACTCAGCGTGACCTCGTCGGCCTCGCAATGCTGATCGCGGCCACCGGGCTGACCGCGGCGGTACTGCTGTCGCACGGCTTCGAGTTCGGTGAGATGCTGTTCAAGCAGAAATGGCAGCGCCGCTTCCTGCCGCTGCCGCCGCACGCACCGGACGAGCAGCCCTTCGTATCGATCCACCTGGCTTGCCACAACGAGCCACCGGAGATGGTGATCGCTACCATCGACAGCCTCGCGGCGATGAACTACGCAAACTTCGAGGTGCTCGTGCTGGACAACAACACCAGCGACGAAGCACTGTGGAAGCCGCTGGAAAGGCGCTGTGCCGAGCTCGGCCCGCGTTTCCGCTTCTTCCAGCTGTCGAATTGGCCCGGCTTCAAGGCGGGGGCGCTGAACTACGGCCTCAGGGTCACGGACCCACGCGCCGAGGTCGTGGGCGTGGTCGATGCCGACTACGTCGTCGACCCCGAATGGCTCTCGAGCCTGATTCCGCACTTCGACAAGAGCGACGTCGCCGTCGTGCAGGCCCCGCAGGCCCACCGCGACTGGGAGATGCAGCCGTTCAAGCGCATGTGCAACTGGGAATTCGACGGCTTCTTCCGCATCGGCATGCACCACCGCAACGAGCGCAATGCGCTGATCCAGCACGGCACCATGACCCTGGTGCGGCGCGAAGCGCTGGAGGAGGTCGGCGGCTGGTCCGAATGGTGCATCTGCGAGGACACCGAACTCGGCCTGCGCCTGATCGAGAAGGGCTACGACACGCGCTACGTGGATCACGTTCTCGGGCGCGGGCTCACGCCTTCGGATTTCGCCGCCATCAAGAGCCAGCGCTTCCGCTGGGCATTCGGCGCGATGCAGATTCTCAAGGCACACCTGCCGCAGATGATCGGTCGCAGCAATCTGAATCTCGCCCAGCGCTATCATTTCCTGACCGGCTGGTTCGCCTGGCTAGGCGATGCACTGCAACTGGTGTTCGCCTTCGGCAGCCTGTTCTGGACGCTCGGGATCCTGCTGCTGCCGAAAGCGTTCGGCCTGCCGGTCACGGCCCTGGCCCTGCCGATTCTCGGCTTCATGGCATTCAAGGCCGCGCTGGGTCCCATCCTCTACCGGCGAACGATGGACTGCCCATGGAAGGACATCCTCGGGGCGTCCATCCTGTCGGTGGGTCTCGCCCATGCGATCGCGCGAGGCGTATTCGCCGGGCTGGTGATCAAGAAGGGGGTCTTCGTGCGTACGCCGAAGGGCTGGCGTGGCGGCGGCGCACTGGCCTTCTTCAACCCGATCCGCGAGGAGATCGGCATGCTCGTCGCCCTCGTTCTCGGCGCCGCTGCGCTGGTGATGCTGCGTGGCGCCAACGATCTCGAAACCCAGCTCTGGGTCGGCATCCTGTCCCTGCAGTGCATCCCGTATGTGGCCGCGATCGCCTGCCAGGTCGCCGCCTACATGCCGGACCGCGGGCAGGTCGACGCGACCGGTGGTGGCACGCTGCAGCCGCAGGGCTGATCCGGCGGGCCAGGCGGGCCAGCGCCGAGTCCGGCCCCGGTTTGCTCACTCGGTCCAGGGCGCAAGCCGTTTCGCTACGGCGGGCAGGGAGAAGGCCCGATAATCGGGCAGTCCACCCAGCATTGAAGGACTCACCTCGCCTTCGATCAGCGGCTGAAGGTAGCGACGCGCCGCGGCGGTTACGTGCAGACCGTCCGCGCGCACGAATGCGGTCGGCAATCGGCGCTCGAGATTGGCGACAGCCGCGGCGTCCACCGGCGTGACATCCCAGGCATAGGGCGCATCGGCGAGGCGCCGGATGCCCGGCAGCACGCCGTCACGCCCTGCAAGCACGTACTCGACCGCCGCCCGCCCGACTGCCGTCGCCTGCGCGTGATCCGTCGCCGAGCTCCAGTGGCCGGCGGCGCGCTGCAGGTAATCCGGAATCGCCCAGTGGTACTTGTAGCCCAGCCGGGCATGGATAAGGCGCGCGATCGACAAGCCGGCGCCGCCGAGCTGCACATGGCCACGGCTGTCGTGATCCTGCTCCATGATCGGGCTGCCATCGGGCTTGCGGATGCCCTCGGCGACCGTGATCGCGCAGTATCCGAGCCGCTCGACCACGCCGCGCACCTGGGCCAGGAAGGCCACTTCGTCGAAGTCTGCTTCCGGCACCAGCACGATATGGGGCGGCTGGTCCGGATCACCTTCGCCGTTCGCATCGGCGCGCGCGGCGAGCGCGGTCGCGGCGGCGAGCCAGCCGACGTTGCGACCCATCACCTCCATCACGAACACCCGCCCGCTGCGGCCGGACATCGACGCAATGTCGAGCCCGGCCTCCAGCATCGAGGTGGCCACGTACTTGGCGGCCGAACCGAAGCCGGGGCAGCAGTCGGTGCCCTCGATGTCGTTGTCCACGGTCTTCGGCACGCCGACGCAGACGA
>JBFGUQ010000370.1:0-3210 GCA_041565515.1 Rhodocyclaceae bacterium
CCGATCCCGGGCAGGTCCTGTATCGCGTTGGTGACGAGCCTCAGGCATTGCTCGTCCTTCATGCCGGTGATCCGCAGCGTGGTGACTTCCATGTTCAGCGCTCCCGAGTCCGAGCGCAGCATGTTACCGGACCTGCGCCGGGTGAGGGCCCGCTGGCGCGCGGCCGACGCCGGCGCATTGCCTACGACCTTGCCCGTGCCACCCAGGCCTCCAGCTCCTGCGGTGGCATCGGGCGGCCGAGCAGGTAGCCCTGGTATTCGCTGCAGCCCAGGCCGCGCAGGTGCTCGAGCTGGGTCTGCGTCTCCACGCCCTCGGCGATGACCGCCATGCCGAGGTTGTCGGCCATCGATAGGATGGTGGCGACGATCGCGACGTCGTCGCGGTCGTGGGGGATGCCCTCGACGAAGCTGCGGTCGATCTTGAGCCGGTGCACCGGCAGCCGCTTGAGGTAGCTGAGGGACGAGTAGCCCGTGCCGAAGTCGTCGATCGCCAGCGTGACGCCGAGGGCGACGAGCTGGTCCAGGGTGTCGATGCAATGCTCGACGCGTTGCAGGATATGGCCTTCGGTGATCTCGAGCTCGAGCAGCCCGGGCGAGAGCCGGGATTCGGCCAGCGCGCTGCGCACCGTGTCGACGAGGCCGTCGCGCGAGATCTGCTGGCCGGAGAGATTGACCGCCACCCGCAGCGGGTGACCGGCTTCCTCCCAGCGGCGCGCTTGCGCGCAGGCGGTTTGCAGCACCCACTGGCCGATCTTGCCGATGAGGCCGATCTCCTCCGCGAGCGGGATGAAGGTGTCGGGCGGCACCATGCCGCGTTCCGGATGTTGCCAGCGCAGCAGCGCCTCGACGCCGGTCAGACCGTCGCCGGCGCAGGCGGCCTGCGCTTGATAGTGCAGGCACAGCTCGCCGCGCTCGAGCGCACGGCGCAGGCCGCGCTCGAGCTCGAAGCGCTCGCGGCCGAGCCCGGTTCGCTCGCTGGAATAGAAGCGGAAGGTGTTGCGACCGGACTCCTTGGCCTGGTACATGGCCGAGTCGGCGCAGCGCATCAGCGCCTCGATGCTGTCGCCGTCGTCCGGGAACAGGCTGATGCCGATGCTGGCGCCGACGAATAGCTCGTGCTGGTCCAGGACCACCGGCGTCTCCAGCGTGGCGAGCAGCTTGTCGGCCACCAGCGCCGCATCGCCTCGCCCGCCCAGCGCCTCGAGTATCACCACGAACTCGTCGCCGCCCTGGCGGGCGAGCGTGTCCTGGTCGCGGATGCTGCGGGCGAAGCGCTGCGCGACCGCCTTCAGCAGGCGGTCGCCGACCGGGTGGCCCAGGCTGTCATTGACGTGCTTGAAGCGGTCGAGGTCGATGAACAGCAGCGCCAGGCGCTGGCCGCTGCGGCGGGATCGCTCCATGCCGTGGGCGAGGCGGTCGTCCAGCAGGGCCCGGTTCGGAAGATTGGTGAGGACGTCGTGATGGGCGAGGTGGCGGATCTGCTCTTCGGCGCGTCGCTTGTCGCTGATGTCGGCGAACATGGTGATGAAGTGGCGCACCGCGCCTGCGCTGTCGCGCACCGGGGTGATGCTCTGCCAGGCGGGGAACGACTCGCCGCTGCGGCGCGTGAGTTGGGTATCGCCCTGCCAGCCGTCCTCGCGCTCGGCCGCTTGCCACAGCTCGACGCAGTGCGACTGCGTGTCGGCGGTGCAGCACATCGACTCGCACGGGCTCCTGCCCCGCAGTTCCTCGACCGTGTAGCCGGTGATCGCGGTGCACGCCTGGTTGGCGTCGATGATGCGGTGCTGCGCATCCATGATCAGCACCGCCTGGGGGCTGCCCTCGAACACGCTGGCGGCCAGTTGCCGGTTTTCGCCCAGTTCGACGAGCTGACGCGACTGCTGCAGGACCTTCTCCGCCATCGGGCGAATGGCGCGCGCCGTCAGCACGGCGCCGGCCAGGACCAGCACCAAGATGATCGACAGCGGAAGGAAGAGCCGCAACCACACCGGCAGGTCGAACTCGCGCGCCGGGGTGATAAAGGCGAAGGACCAGCCGGCCGAGTCGGCGACCGGGGTGAAGAACACCATCTCGTCGCCTTCACCGCCGGCGCTGCGCAGCTGTCCGGCCTCGCCAGCGGCGGCGCGCAGCAGGGACGCCGGCGCACGGCCTTCGCCGGCGACAATGCGGGGCGCCCGTCCCTGCGGGCCGATCTCGACGACTGTGTCGCTCTCCTGGTTGTAGAGCAGTTGCCGGGCCGTCGGGCTCTGTGCGGCGTTGCGCTCGAGCAGCTGTACCAGGCTGGAGAACTCGAAGCCGAGCACGTCGGTGCCGACCAGCGCACCGTCGCGCGACAGGATCGGCACGCTGACCAGCAGGCACAGGCCGGTCGGCGTCTGCTGCGGGCCGGTGCGCCGCACCGACAAGGGATCGTCGGGCAGTGCATGGTTCACCGGGAGCAGCGGCGTGCCGAGCTCGAGCACCGGATTTCGATCGCGGTCGAGTCTGACCAGGCCGGCGATCTGCTCGTTCTGGCGCAGCGCATCGCGAATGCGCGGCGCGGAAAAATCCACCAGTTCGGACAGGCCGACCCGCTGATGGTTGTATTCTTCGAGCTTGTCGCGCACGGCGCTGCGGCTGGCGATCTGGCGGCCGATGTCGGTGGCCTTGCCGAGAAATTGCCCGACCACCTGCGCCTGGCTGCGGGCGCTGTCCATCATCGAGATCACCGTCAGCTGGTGCGCGTGGCGATAGATCGGGAACGCGGTCGCGACCGCGACGACGAGGCCGGTGACGAGAATGCCGCCGATCGCGAAGAGGCGAATGCGCTGCTGCAGGTGAACGCTTTGATCGAGGTTCATGCGCTGGCCAAAGTGTCTTCTACACGGAGTTTGCCATGATGCTGCCCCTTGCTGACCCATCTGGCCGAGCTTTCGAGGCCGGCCCCTGCGCGCCGGCCCGCGCGGCAGCACCGGGATGAAGCCGCTGCAGTCCTTCCCGACGGGCGGGGTCGCCGTCGTGATCGGTGCCTCGGGCGGCATCGGCGCCGCCCTGCTCGCCGGCCTGCGCGCGGACCCCGCCTTCTCGCAGGTCATCGGCCTCGGTCGGGCCAGCACGCCGGCGCTCGACCTCGGCGACGAGGCCAGCATGGCCGCCGCGGCACAGTATCTCGGTGGCCTCGACGCGCCGCTGCGGCTGGTCGTCGACGCCACCGGCTTCCTGCATGGCGAGG
>JBFGUQ010000371.1:0-3196 GCA_041565515.1 Rhodocyclaceae bacterium
CGACTACAACGCCGAACTGAAGCCCGACCTGCGAACCGCTGGCTTCGTCACCCGCGACGCCCGTGAGGTCGAGCGCAAGAAAGTCGGTCTGCGCAAGGCGCGCCGCGCAAAGCAGTTCTCCAAGCGTTAAGCCGCGCGCGGATCTGTTTCAGGAGCCGTCCCTCGGGACGGCTTCTTGCATTTCGGCATCGCGCATCGTGTGCAAGCGGCTTGTCGTTGGCCGCCCGAGGGGCGCCATGGCGCAGCGCTCACGGCATCTGGGCGCGCGGGGTGCGATAATGCGCAGTCGATCGAGTTGTAGCGAGGAGTCAGCATGATCAAGGTCGGGGTTGTTGGAGGTACGGGGTATACCGGGGTCGAACTGTTGCGCCTCTTGTCGCGCCATCCGGACGTGGAACTGGTGGCCATCACCTCTCGCGGCGAGGCGGGGATGCCGGTGGCCGACATGTTCCCCAGTCTGCGCGGTCGCGTGAATCTGAGCTTCGTCGCGCCCAAGGATGCGGCGCTGGAACGCTGCGACGCGGTGTTCTTCGCCACGCCGAACGGTATTGCGATGGAGCAGGCGGCCGAACTCGTCGAGGCTGGTGTGCGGGTCATCGACCTGGCAGCGGACTTCCGCATACGCGACGTCGCCGAGTGGGAGAAGTGGTATGGCATGACGCATGCGGCCCCGGATCTGGTGGCGGAGGCGGTGTACGGCCTGCCCGAGCTCAATCGCGAGCAGATCCGCAGCGCGCGAGTGCTTGCCAATCCGGGCTGCTATCCGACGGCGGTGCAACTCGGCTTTTTGCCTCTGGTCGAGGCTGGCGTGGTCGATACCGCGCATCTGATTGCCGACTCCAAGTCGGGCGTATCCGGCGCAGGCCGAAAGGCCGAGGTCCATACCCTGCTGCCGGAAGCTGCGGACAGCTTCAAGGCGTATGGTGTTTCCGGTCACAGGCATCTGCCGGAGATTCGCCAGGGGCTGGCGCTGATTGCGGGCAAGCCCGTCGGGCTGACCTTCGTGCCACACCTGACGCCGATGATCCGTGGCATTCACGCCACGCTCTACGGCCGCCTGTCCCGGGATGTGGACCTGCAGGCGCTCTACGAGAAGCGTTTTGCCGACGAGCCCTTCGTCGACGTCATGCCGGCGGGCAGTCATCCGGAGACGCGCTCGGTGCGGGCATCCAACATGTGCCGCATTGCCGTCCACAGGCCGCAGGGTGGTGACACCGTCGTCGTACTGTCGGTCATCGACAATCTGGTGAAGGGCGCGGCCGGCCAGGCAGTCCAGAACCTCAACATCATGTTCGGCTTCGACGAAGAGGCCGGGCTCGATATCGTCCCGGTAAGTCCCTGACGGGAACTTGCAACACTGCAGACGATCTCATTTTGACGATATGCGCGTGGATGGAGCATCATCATCCGCGTCGTGCCCCTGAGAGAGGAAAGAATATGAACGCAGCAGTCGAAACCCCCGAAATCCTTGTCTTTACCGACAATGCGGCGAACAAGGTTCGCGAGCTGATCGAAGAGGAAGGCAACCCAGAGCTCAAGCTTCGTGTCTTCGTCACCGGCGGTGGGTGCTCCGGGTTTCAGTACGGCTTCACCTTCGACGAGGAAGTGGCCGAGGACGACACCACCTACGAGAAGAACGGCGTCATGTTGCTGATCGATCCGATGAGCTATCAGTATCTGGTGGGCGCGGAGATCGATTACTCGGAGGGGCTGGAAGGCTCGCAGTTCGTGATTCGCAACCCGAATGCCAGCAGCACCTGCGGTTGCGGCTCGTCGTTTTCCGCCTGATAAGGCCGGTCGTGCAATGCAAACGGGGCGCCTGGGCGCCCCGTTTGTTTTCCCTATCTCGCGGCGGCTTCAGTTGCCGACGCTGGCGAGGGTCGTGGTTTCGTAGTTGAGCAATGCCAGGCGCTGAAGCATCGGGGCCGTCTCGCGCTTGAAGGCGGCAAGGCCGCGCGCGTCCAGCGTGTCGGCGGCAGGCAGGGCGACCGTCAGGGGGTCCTGGGGTTTGTTGTCGATTCGCACTTCGTAGTGCAGGTGCGGCCCGGTGGCCCAGCCGGTCGAGCCGACATAGCCAATGATGTCGCCCTGGCTGACTTCCTGGCCTTTTTTCAGGCCGCGGGCAAACCCGTTGAGGTGGGCGTATGCGGTCGATACCTTGCCGCGATGGCGCAGGACGACGAGGTTGCCGTAGCCACGCTGGCTGGCTGCGAACTCGACGACGCCGTCAGAGGTGGCCTTGATCGGGGTCCCGGTCGGCGCGCCGAAATCGACGCCGTTGTGGCTGCGCCAGCTCTTGTGAATCGGGTGCAGGCGGCGACCGAAGCCCGAGGTCACGCGCGAGAACTCGAGCGGCGACCTGAGGAAACCCTGGCGCAGGCTGCGCCCTTCGTCCGTGTAGTACTGCTCCTTGCCGTTGGCGCCGCGATAGAGCACCACGGCGTGGCGCTTGCCCTGGTTGACGAACTCGGCGGCGAGAATGCGCCCGGCGCGCACCGAGGTGCCCCCGCTGTAGAGCATCTCGTAGATGACGTTGAAGCTGTCGTCCTTGCGCAGATCGGTGTGGAAGTCGATTTCGGTGCCGAACAGTTCGGCCATTTGGGTGGCGATGCTGTCGGGGATTCCCGCCGCGTCGGTGGCGCCGAAGAGCGAGTGGCGGATCACGCCCGAGCGCATTTCGACCATCGTGGCGATGGCTGCGGCCCGGTCTTCGACAATGCGGAGTTCGTCGTCGCTGCGCTCGACCACCAGGCGTTCGCTGCTGCTCCCGATCGGCAGGCTCAGCGATGCGATGCGGCCGTCGCGGCCGACCAGGGCGGTGACCGAGCGGCCAGCGCGAAGCTGGCGGATGGCCTGCTTGCCTTCATCGCTGCCGCTGAGGAAGGCGATTGCTTCCGCATCGTCCGCGCCGATGCGGCGAAAGATCGATGCGAGCGTATCGCCGGGCTGGATGCGCTCGTCGTTCACGAACGGAAGGTCGCCGGTCGGCTCGGCCACGAGTTCGGGCGGTGGCAGGGCTTCGACCACGCGTTCGAACGCGATGTCGGCCGTGACCGTCTGCGGAGCGACCGCCGTTGCGCCGACGACCCCCATCAGGGACACGCCGAACACGCCGGCGAGCAGCAGCGGACGAGGACGAGTGAGGAGACGAGCCGGCAGTTCGGCTAGAATTCGGGTCTTTCTGGCCTTCATGAGC
>JBFGUQ010000372.1:0-3174 GCA_041565515.1 Rhodocyclaceae bacterium
CCGATCGTGGATTCCCCGAGCTTGTGGCTGTAACCGCGCACGTCCATGTTCGAGGGCATGGGGTTGTCGGCGAGGACGACGTCGAGCTTGTGGATGGCGAGGTCGCCGAGCAGCGATTCGAACTTGCCCTCGCGGCAGACGATGCGCATCGGCTCGGGCAGGTTCATCGACGGCGCCAGCAGCAGCCACGCGATCGCCTTCGGCACGACATCGGCGACGCCGACGCGAAACGGTGCCGCGCGCCCGGTGGCGCGGCTTTGCAGGGCCTCCTCGAGCTCGTTGCCGAGGCGGAAGATCTCCTCGGCGTAGTCGAGCACCATGCGGCCTGTCTCGGTCAGCGCCAGACGGCGGCCCTGGCGCTTGAACAGTGTCACGCCGAGCGTGGCCTCGAGCGTGGCGATCTGCCCGGATAGGGTTTGCGGCGCCAGGCCGGAGCGTTCGCTGCCGCGGGCGATGCCGCCGGCGCGTGCCACGGTCCAGAAATGGTGCAGTTGCCTGTAGTTCAGCATTGCGACCGCCTCCCTTTGTTTGTTCGATAAAACCGGATAAACATTCTGCTGAACTGAGATTTTATCGAAGGGTCACAGGCTTAGTATCCATCAAGCGTCCTGCCCACGACGGCGGGCGCGCAACGACAAAGGAGACTGAGCATGCGAATCGATCTGCATTGTGACAATGTTGAAGCGGCCCCGGGTCTGCGCGACTACGTGACGCGGCGGATGAGCTTCGCGATCGGCCGCTTCCGCGACCACATCCAGTGGGCGCGGGTGAAGGTGGCCGACGTCAATGGCCCGCGCGGCGGCCCCGACAAGCGCTGCGTCGTGCAGCTGCGGCTGCGCAACCTGCCCGACGTGGTGTTCGCGATCACCCAGATCGAGGTCCGCGCCGCGGTAGACGAGGCCGCCGACCGGGTCGCGCGGGTGTTGTCCCAGCGCCTGCGCCGGCACCAGCGCAAGGACCGCATCGCCTTGCCGCAGGTCGAAGCCTCGCTGGCCTGAAGGCCCGGCTATACTCTTGTGCATGTCGATGAACGAAGCGGCTCGATTCGGGCCAAACGTGCATCCGGAAAACACTTAATACCCCAGGAGGGCATTTCGCCATGGAAAATCGCTTGTCTACGATGACGCGTTCGGAGGCTTCCGTCCTCTCGACCAACAAGGTCATCCGCAATACCTACATGCTGCTGTCGCTGACGCTAGCATTCTCGGCGGTCACCGCCGGGGTGTCGGTCGCATTCGGCCTGCCGCATCCGGGCCTGATCCTGACTCTGGTCGGCTACTTCGGCCTGCTGTTCCTGACCTCCAAGTTCCGCAACAGCAGCGCCGGCGTCCTGTGCGTGTTCGCCCTCACCGGCTTCATGGGCTACACGCTGGGGCCGATCATCTCCGCCTACCTGTCCCTGCCCAACGGCAGCCAGATCGTGATGCAGGCGATGGGCGGCACGGCGGCGATCTTCCTCGGCCTGTCGGCCTACGCGCTGACGACCCGGAAGGACTTCTCCTTCATGGGCGGGTTCCTCTTCGTCGGCATCCTGGTGGCCTTCCTCGCCGGCCTCGGGGCGATCTTCTTCGAGATCCCGGCGCTGTCGCTGACGGTGTCGGCGGCATTCGTGCTGCTGATGTCTGGCCTCATCCTGTACGAGACCAGCAACATCATCCACGGCGGTGAGACGAACTACGTGATGGCGACGGTGACGCTGTTCGTGTCCATCTACAACCTCTTCACCAGCCTGCTGCACCTGCTGGGCGTGTTCAACAACGAGTGAGCGCAGCGCCCGGCCCGCGCCGGGTCTGCGATGCGTGAAACGACGGGGCGGCTGCCGCAGGGTGGCCGCCCCGTCGCGTCGACGCCTCCCCGATCCTGCCGCCGGCGCGTCTTTCGCTGCCACCGCGGCGAGCACAAGCGGGTACAATGGCGCACTTTCTTGCTGGGAAAGGTTTGATGAAGACCACCTTTCTGGATTTTGAACAGGCACTCGCCGAGCTCGAGGCCAAGATCGAGCAGCTGCGCTTCGTGCAGGACGATTCCGCCGTCGACATCTCCGAGGAGATCGGCCGGCTCGAGGCCAAGAGCCAGGCCCTGACAAAGGACCTGTACGCAAAGCTCACGCCCTGGCAGATCGCCCAGGTCGCGCGCCATCCGCAGCGCCCCTACACGCTGGACTACCTGCAGCACATCTTCACCGATTTCGAGGAGCTGCACGGCGACCGCTCCTTCGCCGACGATCAGGCGATCATCGGCGGGCTGGCGCGATTCAATGGCCAGAGCTGCATGGTGATCGGCCACCAGAAGGGGCGCGACACCAAGGAAAAGATCGTGCGCAACTTCGGCATGCCGCGCCCGGAGGGCTACCGCAAGGCGATGCGGCTGATGAAGCTGGCCGAGAAGTTCAGCCTGCCGGTATTCACCTTCATCGACACGCCGGGCGCCTACCCCGGCATCGGCGCCGAGGAGCGCGGCCAGTCCGAGGCGATCGGGCACAGTCTCTACCTGATGGCCGAACTCAGGGTGCCGATCGTCGCCACCATCATCGGCGAGGGCGGTTCGGGCGGGGCGCTGGCGATCGGGGTGGGCGACCAGGTGCTGATGATGCAGAACTCGATCTATTCGGTCATCTCGCCCGAAGGCTGCGCCTCGATCCTGTGGAAGAGTGCCGAGAAGGCGGCCGAGGCGGCGGAAACCATGGGCATCACCGCCGCTCGCCTGAAGTCCCTCGGCCTGATCGACAAGATCGTCAACGAGCCGGTCGGTGGCGCGCACCGCGACCACCGGGCGGTTGCCCAGACGCTCAAGCGCGCGCTCGTCGAGGCGCTGCGCCAGGTCGATGCGCTGGCGCCGGCAGACCTGGTGTCGCGCCGAATCGAAAAGCTCATGGGCTATGGGCGCTTCAAGGAAGCGGCCGCCTGAGATGCCGAACGCGGCCTCCGGGTTGTTGACGGAGGCCGGTGTCGGGCCGGGCGACCGCCTGTGCTGCGCGCTGTCGGGCGGTGTCGATTCGATTGTCCTGCTGCAAATGCTGCATGAGTTGCGGCCGGCGTTCGGCTTCGACCTGTGCGCCGCGCACGTGCACCACCACCTCAGCCCCCGCGCGGATGCCTGGGCGGCCTTCTGCGCCGCCTGTTGCGCGCGGCTCGAAATCCCGTGTTCCGTCCTCCATGTCGACGTCCCGGCCAA
>JBFGUQ010000373.1:0-3167 GCA_041565515.1 Rhodocyclaceae bacterium
CAGCGTGACCCCCCGCAATGAGACCGTCTACTGGGTGGGCGCCGCCGGCGGCGCCGCGGACGCCGGCGAGGGGACGGATTTCCACGCCGTGTCGAACGGCTTCGTCTCGGTCACGCCGCTGCAACTCGACCTCACGCATACCGGGCTGATCGGCCCCGTCGACGACTGGCTGCGGCAGTGAGCGTGCGAAGCACCGATGCGGGGCAGGCGTCGCGCGCACGGGCGCGCATGGTCGAGCGCCTGCGCACTCAGGGTGTTCGTGACCAGCGGGTACTTGCAGCGATGCAGGCGGTTCCGCGCCACCAGTTCGTCGACGAGGGCCTCGCGTTCAGCGCCTACGACGACACGCCGCTGCCGATCGGCTTTCAGCAGACGATTTCGCAGCCCTTCGTCGTTGCACGCATGATCGAACTCCTGCGCGCCGGCCGCGAACTCGGGCGCACGCTCGAGGTCGGCGCAGGCTGCGGTTATCAGGCCGCGGTCCTGTCACAGGTGGCAACGGAAGTCTATGCGGTGGAGCGCATCCGGCCGCTGCTCGACCGCGCGCGCTCGAACCTTCGGCCCTTGCGCTTGCCGAACGTCAGGCTGAAACTTGCCGATGGCAGTCTGGGCTTGCCGGAGGCCGCGCCTTTCGACAGCATCATCGTCGCAGCTGCGGCCATCGGCCTTCCCCAGGCACTGAAGGAACAACTCGCCCCCGGCGGTCGCCTGATCGTGCCGCTGGGAACTGCGGAGCAACGCCTCCTGCTTGTCGAGCGACAAGGTAATGTCTTCAGGGAGAGCTGGTACGAGGCGGTCCGCTTCGTCCCGCTCCTCGCTGGTACGGAATGAGATACTCGATACGGATGCAAACACGAATTTCCTCTCTGCCGCTGTTGCTTGCGCTGGGCTTCGTTGCCGGCTGCGCCTCGACCGTCACCGCACCGCTGCGCGACGGCAGCGGCGCAGTGCCGCCAGCTGCCGCGGTGCCGGGCCAGCTCCCGGGTACGCACATCGTCCGCCCCGGTGAAACCTTGCTGGCCGTTTCGCGTCAGTATGGTGTGAGCCTGCCGGAGCTGGTCGCCTGGAACAGGTTGTCGGATCCGAACCAGCTCAGCGTCGGCCAAGTATTGCGCGTTGCGCCGCCGGGGGCCGAAACCGGCGCGGTGGCGACCGCGATTCCGCTCGGAGCGGAGGTGATCCCGGTCACGCCCGCCGGCGGCGAGGGAGTGGTGGCGGGGATCAAGCAGGGCCCGATCGGGGGGCGGCAGCCCTATTCGGACGAGGCCTGGGCGAAGATCAATCCCGACGCGGCGGTGGCGCCACCGGCGCCGGCGCCGGTGGAGGCGCCGAAGCCGGCACCAGGCGGCAGCGGGGAGTGGCAGTGGCCTGCAAATGGTGCCTTGATCGCCGGCTTCAACGAGTCGACCAACAAGGGTGTCGACATCGCCGGGAATACGGGTGATCCGGTCTATGCCTCGGCCGCGGGGAAGGTGGTGTACGCGGGCAGCGGCTTGCGCGGGTATGGCAAGCTGGTTGTCATCAAGCATAACCAGGAGTACAACTCTGTTTATGCGCACAACAACAAGTTGCTGGTGAAGGAGGACGACCTCGTCGTCAAGGGCCAGCAGATTGCCGAGTTGGGCAACTCAGAAGCAGATCGATCGAAACTGCATTTCGAGATTCGCAAGCAAGGCAAGGCAGTCGATCCGATGAAGTATCTGCCGTCACGCTGAAGAAAAAGGGGGGAGGTCTATGGAGGAACGGGGCAACATTGACGATGCCGAGAGTCATGAACCCGATCTTCCCCCCGAGGTGGAGGTCTTCGCCAGCCAGCCGACGAAGGTGGCCGAGAACGACTTCTTCAGCGACGTGACGCAGCTGTACCTGAACGAGATCGGAGCGAATCCGCTACTCACCGCCGAAGAGGAGGTGAGGCTGGCGCGTCTCGTGCGCCAGGGTGATTTCGACGCACGGCAGACGATGATCGAACGCAACTTGCGCCTCGTCGTCAATATCGCCAAGCATTATCTCAACCGCGGCATTCCGCTCCTCGACCTGGTCGAAGAGGGCAACCTCGGCTTGATGCACGCCCTGGAGAAATTCGATCCGGAGCGAGGCTTCCGTTTCTCGACCTATGCGACCTGGTGGATCCGGCAGAACATCGAGCGCGCGATCATGAACCAGTCGCGCACGATCCGTCTGCCCGTGCATGTGGTCAAGGAGCTCAACCAGGTGCTGCGCGCCCAGCGCAGCATCGAGGCGGCCTCGAATGGAGAGTCCTCGCTCGAGGAGATTGCGCAGCGGCTCGACAAGTCGGTCGAGGAGGTGCGCGTCATCCTTGCGCTGAGCGAGCACACGGCATCGCTCGATGCCCCGCTCGACATCGACCCGTCCTTGTCGATCGGAGAATCGCTCGCCGACGACGCCGCCGATACGCCCGACCTGCAGATCCACTGCAGCGAGGTCGAGACGCTGGTGAGGCAGTGGATCAAGATGCTCAATGACAAGCAGCGGCTGGTGATCCGGCACCGCTACGGCATCGACGAGTGCGAACTGCTGACGCTGGAAGAACTGGCACTGCGGCTCGAGCTGACCCGCGAGCGCGTACGCCAGATCCAGCTCGAGGCGCTCGGGCAGTTGCGGCGCATCCTGAAGCGCTACGGTATTTCGCGCGACGCCTTGCTCTGACCGGATGCGGCGTGTTCGACGTCCGCTGATGTGGGGAATACCCTGAAGTAGAAGGCACGGCTGGCGTAGGCCATCACCGGCAGCGACAGCAACAGCAAGGGCAGAAGCAGCGCGCTGACGATGATCACGACCGCCAGCAGGCCCGCCCAGCACATCACCACCGGAAAGCGCCAGAAGACCGCCCGCACGCTGGCCACGACGCCCGGGACGAGGCTGGCACGTCCATCGTAGATCAGTGGAATCGAGAACGCCGAGATCGTGAACAGGATGAAGGCGAGCACAGCGCCCATGATCGAGCTGAACAAGACGAAGCTCGTCACCGACGCGTCGGCGGGCAGCAGGCGGGCAAAGCCGATGGGCTCACGGCCGACCATGAAGCCATACAGCGTCCCCGCATCGGTCACCCAGATCAGGAACAGCAGCGCACACACGAAGGACACCACCCATCCCCCGCGCGGCATGCGGCAGAAGCCCTTGACGATGTCGGCGGCGCTGGG
>JBFGUQ010000374.1:0-3151 GCA_041565515.1 Rhodocyclaceae bacterium
GACCTTGTCGGTGATATCGATCCGCGGGCTTGCGTACACCGCCTCCTGGAAGATGATGTCGAAGCTCTCGGCCTCGGCGATCTGCTTCACGGAACGGTTTGCCTTGTCCAGCACCGAGGCGAGTTCCTCGTTGCGGCGCTGGTTGAGGTCTTCGCGGAATTCGCGCTGCTTGCGCTGGAAGTCGCGGTTCAGGTCGTTGAGCGCACGCTCCTTGTTGCGACGGTCGCCCTCTGCCATGGTCGTACCGTTGCGCTCGAGTTCCTGCTGCATGGCCTGGAGGTCCTTGGCGAGGCGCTGCAATTCCTGGTCGCGCCTCTCGAACTCCTTCTCCAGGCGCTGCTGCGCGCGCACCGCCGGTGCCGCTTCGCGCATCACGCGATCCGAATTGACGAAGCCGATCTTGGTCTGTGCCTGAGCCATCGCTACCGGCGACACGCCGATCAGCGCCGCGGCCATCAGGGAGAGAGTACGGACTTTCACTTGATTCTCCGATGAAATACAGTGCGCGGGTTCAATCAGAACACGCTGCCGAGCTGGAACTGGAACCGCTGGACCTCGTCGCGATCGTCCGCGTTCAGCGGATGACCGAAGCTGAACTTGAGCGGACCGATCGGCGAACTCCATGAAAACGCCAAGCCGGTACTGTAGCGCAAGTCGCCGACGCGGATCGGATCGTCATCCCCCCATACGTAACCGGCGTCGAGGAAGGCCGAGATGCGGAAGGAGCGATCCTGGCCCGATCCGGGTAGCGGGAAGTAGAACTCCGCGTTGCCAACCAGCTTGCGCGTGCCGCCGAGCGCATCGTAGGAGCCGTCGCTGGCGAGGAACTTCGGACCGATCGAGCCTTGATCGTATCCACGCACCGAGCCGATGCCGCCGACGTAGTAGCCCTTGTAGAAGGGCAGCGGCTTGCCGCCATAGCCCTTCGCCCAGCCGACGTCGCCGTTGAGCATCAGCGCGTAGTCGCGGCCGATCGGGAACCAGTGCTGATACTGGTAGTTGAGCTTGCCGTACTTGAGCTTGCCGGGCGGCACCGCCATTTCGCCGTAGACGCGCTGGTACACGCCCTTGCGCGGATTGATGAAGCTGTCGCGCCCGTCGCGCGACCAGCCGGCAGTGAGCAGCAGGCTGTTCACCGAGACCTCGCCGATGCCGTCGGGACTGCTGCAACCGAAGTCCTTGCAGAACTGGATGTACTGCTCCGGACTGTCGACGAAGGACGTGATGTCAGTGCGATCGGCCGTGAGGCCGAAGTTGATGCGATCGTCCTCGGCAATCGGGTAGCCCAGGCGCAGGCCGGCACCGGTCGACACCGTCTTGTACGGCGACACGGTGATGCTGTCCGAGGGATCGTAGGTGCGGTGGTACAGATCCCAGCCCAGGCTGACGCCATCGACCGTATAGTAGGGATTGGTAAAGGACAGCGACAGGGTGCGATTGGTCTCGCTGGTGTTCACGCCGAGCGTGAGCGCGTTGCCGCTGCCGAAGATGTTCTGCTGCGAGATCGAGGCCGACAGCACGACGTTCTCGGCACTTGAGAAGCCCGCCCCGAGGGAGAGGCTGCCCGTCGCTCGCTCCTTGACGTTGAAATTGACGTCGACCTGGTCGGTGGTGCCGGGAACGGCCGGGGTCTCGACGTTCACTTCGTCGAAGAAGCCGAGCCGATCCACCCGGGTGCGCGAGCGATTGATCGCCTCCGCGTCGTACCAGCCGCCCTCCATCTGGCGCATCTCGCGGCGCACGACCTCGTCGCGCGTCTTGGTGTTGCCGCCGACGTTGATCCGGCGCACATACACGCGGCGGCCCGGGTCGACGAAGACGGTGAACGAGACTTCGCGCTTCTCCTTGTCCACCTCGGGGGCGGCATTGACGTTGGCGAAGGCGTAGCCCTCGTTGCCGAGCCGGTCGATGATCGCCTTGGTGGTCTCGGTGAGCTTCTCGCGCGAGAAGGTGTCGCCCGGACGCAGTTGCGACAGCGCGATGTACTCGGACTCCGGAATGATCAGGTCGCCGGTGAAACGCAGGCCGGTGACCTTGTACTTCTCGCCCTCGGTGATATTCACCGTGATGTAGATGTCCTGCTTGTCCGGCGTGATCGACACCTGGGTGGAGTCGATGTTGAAGTCGAGGTAGCCGAGGTTGAGGTAGTGCGAACGCAGGCTCTCGAGGTCGGCAGACAGTTTCTGGCGCGAATACTGGTCGTTCTTCGTGTACCACGTGAGCCAGCCCGGCGTCGTCAGTTGCATGAGCTCGAGAAGATCGCCCTCCTTGAACGCCTTCGCACCGACGATGCGGATCTGCTGGATCTTGGCGACCTCCCCCTCTTCCACGGCGAAGTTGATGCCGACTCGATTGCGCTCGAGCGGGGTCACGGTGGTGGTGATGGTCGCCGCGTATTTTCCGCGCGACAGGTACTGGCGCTTGAGCTCCTGTTCCGCGCGCTCGAGCAGGGCGCGGTCGAAGATCCGCGATTCCGCCAAACCGACTTCCTTCAGTCCCTTCTTCAGGACGTCCTTGTCGAACTCCTTGACGCCGACCAGATCGATCTGGGCGATTGCCGGTCGCTCGTCCACGATGACGACGATGACATCGTCCTCGGCTTCGATGCGCACGTCACTGAAGAACCCGGTGGCGAAAAGCGCGCGGATGGCGTCGGCAGCCTGGGTCTCGTCGAAACGCTCGCCGACCCGCACCGGAAGATAGTTGAAGACGGTACCTGCCTCGGTGCGCTGGATGCCCTCGACCCGGATGTCCTTGACGATGAAGGGATCGAACGCGAACGCCGGCAAAGCGGCAAAAAGGGCGGTGACCAGCCCGGGCAGGAGCTTGCGATTCATTCGTGTGTTCAGCCGGAAATGAGACGATTGATGTCGTTGAAGAAGGCGAATGCCATGAGCATAGCCAGCAGAACGAGACCGATCTGCTGGCCTATTTCCATGACGCGCTCCGGAATCGGGCCGCCCTTGATTATCTCGACCGTATAATACAGTAAATGCCCGCCATCCAGCACCGGGATGGGCAGCAGGTTCAGCACGCCCAGGCTGATGCTGATGAGGGCGACGAACTTCAGATAATGGCTCAGGCCGAGCTGCGCCGTCTGCCCCGCGTAGTCCGCAATCGTGACCGGGCCGGAGAGGTTCTTCCACGACAC
>JBFGUQ010000375.1:0-3143 GCA_041565515.1 Rhodocyclaceae bacterium
AAACGCGCAAGCCTCGGCCAAAGGAACGTGCGGGCGGCGAGATCGCGGCATCGACCGATCAAGAAACACGGCCCTGCTCGACATCCACCCCGCGCCGACACAATCCTCACGCAGCACGCCAGCCACATGCAGCGTCAGTCGTGGCGAGTATAGCGCATGGGCCCCGACTCCCGCGCCCCGCCCCGACGCCGATGGCCACCGCGCCGCCTAAGCCCCCCGGACAAGCGCGCGGATCGACTGCCGAGCGGATTGCGCTGATTTCGCCGCACCATTCCGGAGATCGGGCACGGAGCGGATTGCGGTGCCGGCCCCGTGCGCAGCCTCGCTCAGAACTCGACCGTCGGCCCCGTCCACGAATCGTCGCGCGGTCGCGCACGGGCGAGCGCCTCAGGGGCGCCGATCCAGCCCTCGCAGGCATTGCGCCCGCCGCGGCCGCGCCACCGGTTGAGCAACCACTTGCATCGGGCATAGAGACGAAAGAAGCGCAGCACGGCACGGCGCTCGGCCGGACTCGGCTGGTGGGCGCAGCACACCAGCTTGTCGTCGATCATGCCGCGATCCATCAGGGTCACCGCCCCCCAGGCGCGGACCCTGACCCGGGTGCCGAGGGGCAGGCGCGGCCCGAGGACCAGGGCGTCGAGCAGGTCGCCTTCGAGCCCCAGGTAGGCAGGCACCGAGCCGTAGTTGAAAGGGCATGGCAGGGGCGAGACGAAGTCGACGCGCCCGGTCGAACCGCGCTTGAGGAAGCTGCCGCGCGGGATCTCGATCACCACCTCCAATTCCGGCGGTGCGGACGATCCCCGGCTGGTGTCGGGGGGGCTGGGGCTGTCGGCATTCACCGCACAAGCTTACCCGAGCCCGACAGACCCGGCCCCACGCATTCCGCCCCCCTCCGCCCCTCCGCCTGCCCGCGCGGCCTGCCGAGCCGCACCCGGCCCGCTCGCCCGGCGCGGCGGCCCTGCTGCTATGCTCCGGCCCCGAGCCCCGGTTGGCAGCAGCCCGGCCGGATCGTCATCGCCGCGCCTCGAAAACGAAATGAATCCGGACCTCGCTTCCCCCGCGGCGCTCGCCGCGCGCCGCCTGTTCGAGCCCATCGCCGGGCTGCTCGGGCGCTTCGCGTGCGCCGCCCTGCCCGACGCGGCGCGCCTCACCGCGCTGGTGCGGGAAGTGGCGCCGCAGGCAGCCAGCGGCGGCGGTCGGCCGATCCGCTTCGCGCCGCCTGCGGCGAACGCCCCAGGGTACGAGGAACATGTCTTTCGCACCGGCGAGGTGCCGGCGCGCGCGAACGACTGGCACGACTTCTTCAACGCGCTGGCCTGGTGCGTCTGGCCCCGATCGAAAGCAGCCTGCAATGCGCTTCACATTGCACAGCAGCGGGCGCGCGCTGCGGCCGGCCTGGACGGTCGCGGCGCCGTGCGCGATGCCCTGACCCAACTCGACGAGTGCGGCATCGTCGTCGTGTCGTCCGATGCCGAGCTCCCGGCCCTGCTGGCCGAGCGCGAATGGGAGGAAGCGTTCTGGCGTCGCCGCGCGCAGCTGATGGCGACCACCCGCTTCCTCGTTCTCGGCCACGGCAGCTGGGATCAGCTGCGCCGACCCTTCCCCGGCCTTTGCGCGAAGGCGATCTACCGCGTCGTCGATGCATCCTGGCTGGCCCTTGCCGGCGCGGATGCCCAGGCCGAAACCGACGCCTGGCTCGCAGCCCACCTCGCCGACACGGCAGCCGGCCTCACGCCGCGCGGCCTGTCTCCGCTTCCACTGCTGGGCATTCCCGGCGTCACCGCCGACAGCGAATGCGCAGCCTACTACCGTGACCAGCGCCAGTTCCGTCCGCGGCGGCGCTGAGCGTCGGCATCGGGCGCACGGCGCATCGAGCGCACGGATAGCGCGGCGAGCCCGGATCAGGACGCAGCGTCTGCCGCGGACGAGAGCGCACTGCGGACGAACTCGCGAAAGATCCGCACCCTGGCCGGCGCGTCCTGCCCGCCCAGGCTGATGGCGTAGAGCCTGCCTTCGATGACGCTCAGTTCCGGCAGCACCGGCACCAGCGCACCGGCGGCAAGACTCGCCGCCGCGACGAGGTCGGGGACCGGGCCGATCCCGCCGCCGGCCAGCACGATGCGGTGGACGCTGGCGAAGTCGGTCGTGCGAACGACCGGGCGCGTCGCCACCCGGACGGGACGCCCACGCCGATCCGACAGCGTCATCTGCGCGGCGGCGACCAGGTCGCGGCAGGTCACCAGGTCGTGGTCGACGAGGTCCTGCGCCGCGGCCGGCTCGCCGTGAGCAGCAACATAGCCCGGCGAGGCATACAGGCCGACGCGGAAGGCGGCGACCGTCGAGGCCCGGTAGGCCATGTCCGGGAGATCGCCGGGGCTCGCGCGCAGGGCGAGATCGATGCGGTTGGCGGCCAGGTCCAGTGCGGTGTCGGTGAGCAGCAACTCGACCGTGATCTGGGGATGCAGCGCGCGGAACCTGACCACCAGCGGCGGCAGCACGTCCACGCCGAGGTCGATCGGCGCGGTCACGCGCAGGTGACCTTGCGGCACCGACCGCGCGTGGCGCGCGCCCTCGGTCGCATCGGCGAGCAGCGACAAGGCCTCGCGCGCCTTGGCGTAGAAGCTCCTGCCCTCCTCGGTGGCGCTGACCGCACGCGGCGTGCGTGCCAGCAGGGCAGCGCCGAGGCGGCGCTCCAGGCGCGAGACGCGCCGGCTGATGCTGCCCTTGGTCTCGCCCAGTTCCCTGGCCGCCGCGGAGACGGTGCCGAACTCGATCACCGCGCAGAAGGCGCGAATGTCCTCCAGCGCACCACCCAGCGTTTCCGATTCGTCAACCATGAGTTCCGATCCAGCAGTCTTCTGCCCCAATGGAAACTCCAATAGTGTTCACTCCAAGGGCAGGACGCAAGCCTCGCGTCCCCCACAACCCAACGGAGAAAGAAAATGAATACCCAGACTTCCGCCGCGACCGCCATACCCGCCATCGGCCTGTTCGATCGACTCGCGCCGCTTGCCGACCCGCTGGTCCGCATTACCGCCGGCCTGCTGCTGATGCCCCATGGCGCGCAGAAACTGTTCGGCTGGTTCGGCGGCTATGGCCTGGCCGCCACCGGCCAGTTCTTCGGCACCAAGCTGGGCATGGAG
>JBFGUQ010000376.1:0-3143 GCA_041565515.1 Rhodocyclaceae bacterium
CTGCTCGATGAGCGCCAGGCCGGCCGCGCTCGACAGGCGGGTGACGTGCAGCCGTGCGCCGGTGACCTGGGCCAGCTGCAGATAGGTGTAGAGCGCAACGGTCTCGGCCGCGACCGGGATGCCGGCGAGGCCGAGGCGGGTGGCGACCTCGCCGTCGTGGGCGTTGCCGCCGCGCGACAGGAAGGGCGCGATCGGCTGCAGCCAGACGGGGAAGTCGAAGGTGGCGGCATACTGCAGCGCCCGCATCAGCACCGTGTTGTCGACGATCGGCACGTTCGCCTGCGAGAAGGCGACGCAGCCGGCCTCGACCAGTTCGGCCATCTCTGACAGACGCTCGCCCTTGAGTCCGATCGTCAGCGCGCCGACCGGATAGACATGGGCGCGGTTGAGCTTCTTCGCGCGGTAGCACAGCATCTCGACCAGGCCCGGTTCGTCGAGCGTCGGGTCGGTGTCGGGCGGGATCGCCAGGCTGGTGACGCCGCCGGCCATTGCCGCATCCATCTCGGACTCGAGCGTGGCGCGATATTCGAAGCCTGGCTCGCGCAGCCGCGCGGCGAGGTCGATGAAGCCCGGGCTCACCACCAGCCCGCTCGCGTCGAGCGTACGCTCGGACCTGAAGCCGTCCGGCGCGACGCCCAGCGCGGCGATCTTGCCGTCGGCGATGAACACGTCCTGGATGCGGTCCGTCTGGTTGGCCGGGTCGACGACGCGGCCGTTCGAAATCACGATCTTCATGCCTTGTTCCTCAGTTGCCCGCCAGCATGCTCATGACCGCCATGCGCACCGCGATGCCGAAGGTGACCTGGGGCAGGATCACGGCCTGCGCGCCATCGGCCACCGCCGAGTCGATCTCGACGCCACGGTTCATCGGCCCGGGATGCATCACGATCGCGTCGGGTTTGGCGAGCGCGAGCTTGTCCGCCGTCAGCCCCCAGATCTTGTAGTACTCCTGCGGCGTGGGCAGCAGGGCGCCGTTCATGCGTTCGTTCTGCAGGCGCAGCATCATGACCACGTCAACGCCCTTCAGGCCCTCGCGCATGTCGTGGAAGACGCGCACGCCGAGGCGCTCGACCGCGGTCGGCAGCAGCGTCCTGGGTCCGATCACGCGCACTTCAGGCACGCCGAGCGTCGTCAGCGCGGCGATCTGAGAGCGCGCCACGCGCGAGTGCAGCACGTCGCCGACGATGGCGACGGTGAGCTGGGTGAAGTCGCGCTTGAAGTGCCGGATGGTGTACATGTCGAGCAGGCCCTGCGTCGGGTGCGCATGGCGGCCGTCACCGGCATTGACGACATGGATGTCGTCGCGCCCGGTGGCCCGCAGGTGTTGCGCGATCAGCACCGGCGCGCCGCTGGCAGCGTGGCGCACGACGAACATGTCGGCCTGCATCGCGCACAGGTTGTCCACGGTGTCGAGCAGGCTCTCGCCCTTCGAGGCCGAGCTGGTGTTGATGTTGAGGTTCACCACGTCGGCCGACAGTCGCTTGGCGGCGATCTCGAAGGTGGTGCGGGTGCGGGTGGAGTTCTCGAAGAACAGGTTGAACACGCTCTTGCCGCGCAGCAGCGGCAGCTTCTTCACCTCGCGCTCGGCCACTTCGGTGAAGGGCGCGGCGGTGTCGAGGATGGCGGTGAGAGTCTCTCGCGGGAGCCCTTCGAGGGTGAGCAGGTGCTGCAGCCTGCCCTGCGAGTCGAGCTGGATGTTGCGCATCGGTCAGCCTCCGTTGGCCAGGCGCAAGGAGAACAGGCCTTCCGCGTCGCGCTCGAGCTGCAGGTTTTGCTCCACCGGCAGCGCCTCGGACAGGGTGTGGGCACAGAAACGCGCGGCGATCGGCAGTTCGCGCCCGCCGCGATCGACCAGCACCGCCAGCTCGACCCGCGCCGGACGACCGAAGTCGAACAGCTCGTTGAGCGCGGCGCGGGTGGTGCGGCCGGTGTAGAGCACGTCGTCGACGATGAGGATCGGCGCGCCCTCGACCTTGAACGGGATCTCGGTGCGCTGCGGGCTGGCATGCAGACCCTTGGCACCATAGTCGTCGCGGTAGAAGGAGACGTCGATCGCGCCCAGCGGCTGGCTGATGTCGAGCAGCGAGTGAAGGCGCTCGGCCAGCCAGAGGCCGCCGGTGCGGATGCCCACCAGCGCGGTGTGGGGCGTGACGTGGGGGCGGATCTGCTCGGCGAGCTGCCGGCAGAGCGCTTCAGCATCGAGACTTTGCATGTTGGATCGAGTCCAGGAAGTGTTGCAGGATCAGGCGCGCGGCGGCGGCGTCGAGCACTGCCTTGCGATCGCGCCAGGTCTTGAGGCCGGCGTCGACGAGCGCGGATTCCGCCGCCACCGAACTGAGCCTTTCTTCCATCGGGAAGACGGGCAGGTCGAAGCGGCCGTGAAGCTGGTTGGCGAAGCGGCGGCAGCGAGCGGTGAGTTCGTGCTCGCGGCCATCCAGGTGGGTGGGCACGCCGACGATCAGTGCCAGCGGACGCCATTCGGCGATGAGCCGGCCGATGGCGGCGAAGCGCGCGTCGTTCGACTGCTCGTGCAAGCTGACGAGGGCGCTGGCCCGGCCTGTCTCGAGCTCGCCGGTGGCCACGCCGATGCGGGCAAGACCGAAGTCGAAGCCGAGCAAGGTGCCGCGAGCAGGAAGGTCGGGCGCGGCGTGTGCCGCATCAGGCATGCCCGGCAACCTCGCTGAGATTGGCGAAATCGACGCCGAGCTTCTGCATCGCGGCCACCAGGCGCTCCTCGGGCGGGAGCTCGAAGATGATCGCGAGGTCGGCCGGCACCGTCAGCCAGGTGTTGTCGGCGAGCTCCTGCTCGAGTTGTCCGGCGGCCCAGCCGGCGTAGCCGAGGGTGATGATCACGTCCTGCGGTTCGCCCGTGCTGCCGATCGCCTGCAGGATGTCGCGGCTGCTGGTGAGCCCGACTTCGTCATTGACCTTGAGCGTGGAGTGCCATTCGGCCATCGGGCGGTGGAGCACGAAGCCGCGATCGGTCTGCACCGGCCCGCCGAAATACACCGGCTGGCCGGCTAGGCTGGCGTTCTCGAGCGGCAGCTCGACGCGCTCGAACAGGTTCGCGAGCGTCATGTCGATCGGGCGGTTGATGATGATGCCGAGCGCGCCCTGGTCGTTGTGCTCGGCGATGTAGGTCA
>JBFGUQ010000377.1:0-3120 GCA_041565515.1 Rhodocyclaceae bacterium
CGCGACAGCCTCGACGACAACGACGGCCACGGATTCTTCGAGGCGCTCGGCGATTCGCTCGTCACCGGGCCCACGCTAACGAACGTGAATGATTTCCGCGCGATCCTGATCACCTGATCACCTGATCGGCGTCGCGCCTCAAAGAACATGGAGACAGCATGAGACGCCAGCGCAGTGCCCGCATTCTCGCCACCCTCGGCCCGTCGAGCGCCAGCGTCGATCGCATCCGCGCCCTGGCGCAGGCCGGGGCCGACGTGTTCCGCCTCAACTTCAGCCACGGCAGCCATGAGGACCATGCCGAGCGCCTGCGCCAGATCCGCGAGGTCGAGCGTGAGATCGGCCGCCCGATCGGCGCGCTGATGGACCTGCAGGGACCGAAACTGCGCGTCGGCAGGATCGGCGGCGGCAAGGCCACGCTGGAAGCCGGCAAGCGCTTCCGCCTCGACCTGGATACGGCCGAGGGCGACGCCACCCGGGCAAACCTGCCCCACCCGGAGATCTTCTCCGCGCTGGAGGCGGGCACCGAGCTGCTGCTCGACGACGGCAAGCTGCGCCTGCGGGTGGACGCCTTCGGCCCCGACTTCGCCGACACCACCGTCGTCGTCGGTGGCGTGCTGTCCGACCGCAAGGGCGTGAACGTGCCGGGCGTGGTGCTGCCGATCTCGCCGCTGACCGAAAAGGATCGCGCCGACCTCGCCTTCGGCCTCGAGCTAGGCGTCGACTGGGTGGCGCTGTCCTTCGTGCAGCGCCCGGAGGACATCCGCGAGGCGCGCGAGATCATCGGCGACCGCGCCTGGATCATGGCCAAGCTGGAGAAGCCGGCCGCGATCGAACAGCTCGGCGAGATCGTCGCCCTCGCCGACGGCGTCATGGTGGCGCGCGGCGACCTCGGCGTGGAACTGCCCGCGCAGCAGGTACCGGTATTGCAGCGCCGCATCGTCCGCGCCGCCCGCGCCGCCGGCCGCCCGGTGGTGGTCGCGACGCAGATGCTGGAGTCGATGATCACCGCGCCGGTGCCGACGCGCGCCGAAGCCTCCGATGTGGCTACCGCGATCTACGACGGAGCCGATGCGGTGATGCTGTCGGCCGAGTCCGCCTCGGGGCAGTACCCGATAGAGGCCGTGACCATCATGGACAAGATCATCGGCGAGGTGGAGCAGGACCCCGCCTGGCGCGAGGGCCTAGAGGCCAGCCACACGGCGGCCGAGGCCAACACGCCGGACGCGATCTGCTGCGCGCTGCGCCGCGTCGCCGGCCTGCTCGAACCCGCCGCCACCGTCGCCTACACCACATCCGGCTTCAGCGCCCTGCGCGCCAGCCGAGAGCGTCCGATGGCGCCGATCCTCGCATTGACGCCGCAGCTCGCCACCGCGCGGCGCCTTGCAATGGCCTGGGGCGTGCATCCCGTCCCGTTCGAGGAGGTGTGCGACGTCAACGAAATGGTCGAGCATGCCGCCGCGGCCGCGCTCAAGCATGCGGTCGCCCAGGCCGGAGACTTGGTGGTGGTGATCGCCGGCCTGCCCTTTGGCCGCAGCGGCAGCACCAACCTGCTGCACGTGGCCAAGGTCCCTGGCTGAGCACCGGGCGTCGTCGGCGATTGGCAGGCTCGAGCCCCGCCTGCGTCGCCGACAGGCACAAAAAAACCGCACGATGCCGTGCGGTTTCTTCGTGCTCCCGGCCATGGGGCGCCGCGGCAGGGCTTGCGCTTACTTCTTCGCGGCGGCGATGCCGTTGAGGATCTCCTGCTTGGCGTCCTCCACCGTGCCCCAGCCCAGGATCTTGACCCACTTGCCGGGCTCGAGGTCCTTGTAGTGCTCGAAGAAATGCACGGTCTGCTTCATCAGCAGCTCGGGCAGATCGTCGGTGGTCTGCACCTTGTCGTAGAGCGGGGTCAGCTTGGGCACCGGCACGGCGACGACCTTGGCATCGACGCCGCCGTCGTCTTCCATCTTCAGCACGCCGACCGGGCGGCAGCGAATGACGACGCCGGGGGCCAGCGGGAAGGGGGTGACGACGAGCACGTCCACCGGATCGCCATCGCCGGCGATGGTGTGCGGGACGTAGCCGTAGTTGATCGGGTAGCGCATCGAAGTGCCCATGAAGCGATCGACGAATACGGCGCCGCTGTCCTTATCCACTTCGAACTTGATCGGATCGCCCTGAGCGGAGATCTCGATGATGACGTTGATATCGTTCGGCACGTCCTTGCCGGCACTTACCAGGTCGAAACCCATAATTCCCTCCCGTGGAAAAAGTGCCCGAAATTATAAGGGCAAAACCCGCCCGCGATTGTGCCCTGCATCAGATCGGGCGCATTCCGCCGGGCTGGCAGCTATAATCCAGGCTGTTAACTCTGAGGTGCCGCGGCAGGAAGTTCCGCGGAGAATCGGGAAACAGGTGCAACTCCTGTGCTGCCCCCGCAACGGTAAAGCGCATCGCGCAAGCCCGGAGACCGGCCTCTGAGCCTGTTGTGACGATGTCGCGGGTGGCGGCACGGCGCGCGCCCGTGCTCCATCGAACATGCGCCCGTGCTCCCGCCCCCGCCGGTGCGGATTCGATGGCCAACGCTGCAAGCTCTCCTGCTACCCCCGATCGTCCCCAGCCGCTGCCGGGGGGGGCGCGCGCGATCCTGTCCCCGGTGCGCTGGGGCTGGCTCGCCGTCGTCGCCGGCGCGCATGCTGCCGGTCTCGGCTTGCTGGCGAGCGGCGCGGGCGAACCGCGATCGAGCGCCGCGCCTGCATCGGCGCAGACGATCAGCGTGCGCATGATCGGCACCGAGCGCGAAGCCGCGGCGAAGGAGGCCGCGGCGGTGAAGACGGAAGCGAGCGTGCCCGCCGCCGTGCGGCCGGCGATACCGCGTCCACAGGCTCGCGGGCACGAAGTCGAACCACCGAACGAGGCCGTTGCCGCCGGCGCCGAGAAGACCGCGCCCGCTGTCGCGCCGGTGACGACCGTGCCAGCCCCCCCGGCGCGGCGCGAAATCGAAGCTGCGGCGAGCGCTCGAGCGGCGACGAGACCTGTCCGCTCGCGCCCGGCCAGCCAACCCGTATCCGCCACTGCGGCGAAGCCCACGCCACCGCCCGCGCACCGGCCGATCGCTGCAGCCGTCGCCACTGCCGA
>JBFGUQ010000378.1:0-3117 GCA_041565515.1 Rhodocyclaceae bacterium
GCACTCGGGATCAGCTCGCGCCCCTCGCGGTGGATGTACTGCTCGGCGATCAGGCCTTCGATGATCTGCGCCCGGGTGGCCGGCGTGCCCAGGCCGCGCTCGGCCATCGCCGCACGCAGCTCCTCGTCGTCGACCATCTTCCCCGCACCTTCCATCGCCGACAGCAGCGTGGCTTCGTTGTAGCGCGCCGGGGGCTTGGTCTGCAGGGCCTTGACCAGGATGTCGTCGGTGCTGACGGTCTCGCCCTGCGTCACTGCCACCAGCTGCGGTGCGCTGCCGTCCTTGGCGTCCTTGTCCTCGTTCGCGGCTTCCTTCCCATACACCGCGAGCCAGCCGGGATTCACCAGCACCTTGCCTTCGGTCTTGAAGGCTTCGCCTTCGACGCGGGTGATGCGGGTCGTGATGCGGTATTCCGCCGCCGGGTAGAACACGGCGAGAAAGCGGCGGGTGACGAGGTCGTAGATCTTCTGCTCGGCTTCGGACAGGCTCTTCGGCAAGGTGCCGGTCGGAATGATGGCGAAGTGATCCGAGATCTTGGCGTTGTTGAAGATGCGCTTGTTGGGCTTGACCCAGCCCTGCTTGGCGATCTCGTCGGCAAAGGGCGCGTAGTCGTCGGGCAGGCTGCGAACCACGTCCTTGACCGTGCCGAGGTAGTCCTCCGGCAAGGCGCGCGCATCGGTACGCGGGTAGGTCAACACCTTGTGGCGCTCGTACAGCGCCTGCGCCAGCTGCAGGGTGACGCGCGCGGAGAAGCCGAAGCGACCGTTGGCTTCGCGCTGCAGGCTGGTGAGATCGAACAGCAGCGGCGAGAGCTGGGTCGAGGGCCTGGCTTCCTCGCTGACGGTACCCGCCTTGCCCTCGCACTTCGCCCGGATCGCTTCGGCCCTGTCCCGTTCCCACAGGCGGAATGCGGTGGCGTGCTCGTCGCCTTCCGGGCGCTTGAATTTCTCGTCGAACCAGCGCCCCGGGTAGGTGCCGGCGGCGCAGCCGAAGCTCGCCTCCAGTTCCCAGTAGTCGCGCGACTTGAACTTGCGGATGCGATCCTCGCGCTCGACCACCAGTGCCAGCGTGGGTGTCTGCACGCGGCCGACGGTGGTGAGGTGGAAGCCGCCGGTCTTCGAATTGAAGGCGGTCATCGCACGCGTGCCGTTGATGCCGATCAGCCAGTCCGATTCCGCGCGGCAGATCGCGGCATTGCGCAAGCCCTCGACCTCGCGTGCCGCGCGCAGGTGGGCGAAGCCGTCGCGGATCGCCGCCGGTGTCATCGACTGCAGCCACAGGCGCTGCATCGGCTTGCTCGTGCCGGCGTGCTGGGCGATGAAATTGAAGATCAGCTCGCCCTCGCGGCCCGCGTCGCAGGCGTTGATCAGGCCGGTGACGTCCTTGCGCTTGATCAGGCGGGTGAGCAGGCGCAGGCGGTCGTCGGTCTTTTCGATCGGCTTGAGCGCGAAGCGCGGCGGAATCATCGGCAGGTGCGCGAAGGTCCATTTGCCGCGCTTGACCTCGTATTCCTCGGGGACGGCGAGTTCCAGAAGGTGGCCGACGGCCGACGACAACACGTAGTCGTCGGACTCGAAGTAGTCCTTCTCCTTGGTGAAGCCGCCCAGTGCCCGGGCGATGTCCTGCGCAACGGAAGGCTTTTCCGCAATGATCAGTTGCTTGCTCATGCTTCGCGGCAGTTCGGGCGCGCCGTTGCCGGCGTCCCGTTTCGATTGGTTGAGAAGCGGCGGATCATAAAGAGCCGCCGGTCGGCCCTGCAAGCCGGCGGTTCGAGCCGGCTCAGTGCGACAGGGGCTTGAGGTCGTATTCTTCTTCGTTGAGCAGCTCGTCCACGATCAGCGTGTCCATCGGCTGCTCCTGCTGCCACAGCACCATCAGCACGATCACCTTGAGACGGTCGAGCGTGATGGCGAAATCGTCGAGCGCCATCGCGCGTTCGATGATCAGCTCGCGATTGGCCGCATCGAGTGCGCCCGCGCTTTCGAGAAAGCTCAGGAAACCGCGGCATTCCGCACTCAGGTGGGCACATTCGACCTCGGCATAGATGCGCACCGAGTCGTCGGACGGCGCGATGCCGGGGTGGACGTCGCGCGCCACGCGGCGCAGCCCGCCGAGCCATTCGAGCGCGTCGGAGATCTCCTCGTCCTCGAAGCCGGCGGCGGACAGCTTGCGTGCAAGCTGTTCCGACTCGGGGCAGGCGCCGGCGTGGATGTAGCTTTCGAAAAGGTATACGAGGATGTCGAACAAAACGGCCTCTCCAGCGGGCGGAAGGAATTCCGCGGGTGACGCCCCGGCTGCGGGGCGGGTGATGCGGATGCAGTGTCGCCGGAAATCAGACGCGTTGGAAGCGGCCACCGGGCAGGCGGGCGACGTGTCCGTCCAGCTCAAGTGGCAGCAGGATGGCGTACAGCGCGTCGACCGTCAAGCCGCAGCGGGGGGCCAGGGTATCGATGTCGACCGGGTCGTGACCGATGGCCTGGAGCACGCGTGCCGCCTCGGCGTCGAGCGCCAGGCCGGGTTGCGCGGGTGCCCGGGGTGGCGGGGGCGGGGCGGGCGAGGACGGGGCGACGCGCGTCGACGGCGACTTGTGCCCCGGGCTCCAGCCCAGGCGGCCGCGCAGTTCCTCGACGACGTCCTCGGCCGTTTCCACCAGCTTGGCGCCCTCGCGAATCAGGCGATGGCAGCCGCGGGCAAGCGGCGAGTGGATCGATCCGGGGATGGCGAAGACTTCGCGGCCGCTCTCGGTGGCGAGGCGGGCCGTTATCAGCGAACCGCTGTTGACGGCCGCCTCGACCACCAGCACGCCCTCGGCCAGGCCGGCGATGATGCGGTTGCGACGGGGGAAGTTGTGCCGCAGCGCGCTGGTACCGAGCGGCAGCTCGCTGACGATGGCGCCGGCGGCGGCGATCTCGCGCGCCAGCGCCGCGTTGCGTGCCGGATAGATGCGGTCGACGCCGGTGCCGACCACCGCCACCGTGCGTCCCTGGCCGGCGAGCGCACCGCGATGCGCCGCCGCGTCGATGCCGAGCGCGAGGCCGCTGACGATGGTGAAACCCTGCTCGCTGAGCGCGCGGGCGAAGGCCTCTGCATTGGCCTCGCCCTGGGCGGTGGCGGAAC
>JBFGUQ010000379.1:0-3093 GCA_041565515.1 Rhodocyclaceae bacterium
ACGAGCGGCATCGACAGCTCCATCGCGCCGGCGCGGTTCATTTCTTCGCGGATGATGGTTTCCACCTTGCGGATCGAGCGCAGTCCCATCGGGCAATAGCTGTAGATGCCGGCAGCGACCTTGCGGATCATGCCGGCCCGAAGCATCAGCTTGTGGCTGATGATTTCGGCGTCGGACGGGGCTTCCTTGAGGGTGGACAGATGAAACTGGCTGGCGCGCATGGGTGTGTTCTGGCGAAGAGGCGTTGTCGAAGCCGCGGATTTTAGCCTAAGCGACCCCTTTGCACGGCCGCTCGCGGTCGAGCGTAACGGAACCCCGCCTGGAGCGCGCTTTCAAAGCGGCAGCAAGTGTGGAAAAATCGACGGCAATTAACTGAATTTGAAGGTTTGATATGCTCGATCGTGAAGGCTATCGCCCGAACGTCGGCATCGTTCTGGTGAACGCGCGCAACGAGGTCTTCTGGGGCAAGCGCATTCGCGAGCATTCCTGGCAGTTTCCGCAGGGCGGCATGAAGCACGGCGAATCGCCCGAGCAAGCCATGTACCGGGAGCTGTTCGAGGAGGTGGGGCTGCGCCCGGAGCATGTGAAGATCCTCGGTCGTACGCGCGGATGGTTGCGCTACGACGTGCCCAAGAACTGGATTCGGCGCGAGTGGCGCAACACCTATCGCGGGCAGAAGCAGATCTGGTTCCTGCTCCGACTGGTCGGGCGCGACTGCGACGTGTGCCTGCGTGCGAGTCATCATCCGGAGTTCGATGCCTGGCGCTGGAGCGACTACTGGGTGCCGCTCGATGCGGTGATCGAATTCAAGCGTCAGGTGTACCAGCGGGCGCTGGTCGAGTTGGCGCGCGTGCTGCACCGCGCCCGGCCCTTCGAGCTGCCGGAAAGTTATCAGTTGCCAGCGGCGCCCGAACCGGTCAAGGTGGTTCTCGACAGGGCGCGCTGAACGCAACGGTCGAAGCTGCAGCCGACTGGATAATCGGTCGGAGTGAACTCGGGTCTTCGGCAGTTGTCTGTGTGTTCATGCCGGTCGTCGGTGAATTCGGCGACCGTCCGATCGCGCGGTTTCGGGGTTCCGGCCCCTATCCGGAACTCCTGTGTCCATACCAACGACGGGAGGTTCAAGATGCACAGGGAACGCTTCGATCCGTTGCCGCAGGCCGACCTCACTGGCCTTCAGTGCGACGTCGCCGATGTCTCGGCAGAGTGTCGCGCGCGGCTCGATTCCGCCGCCATCGACGTCATGACCGACCTGTTGCGGGTGCCGGCCGCGACCGTCTCGAGCGGAATATCGCAAGAGGAAGCGCATCGCGCGATGCAGGCGCGCGGCGTGCGCCTGCTGCTCGTCACCGACCCGGTGCGCGGCGTGATCGGAGTCGTGACCGCCGCTGATCTGCTAGGGGAGCGTCCGATTCGCGTGGCGCAGGAACATGCCCTGCGGGTCGACGAAGTCAGCGTGGAACAGGTGATGACGCCGCTTGCATCGATGGAGGCTGTCAGCCTGGACGACGTCATGCGCGCCGAGGTCGGCCATGTCGTCGCCACGCTGCGTCGGTCCGGTCGGCAGCACGCACTCGTGATCGAAGCGGTGGCGCCGCAGCATGTGCGCATCCGCGGCATCTTCTCGACGACTCAGATCGCCCGCCAGCTCGGTGAAATGCCGCCGGACCGCACCGAAGTGGCACGCAGCTTCGCGGAGATCGAGGCGGCGATCGGCGACTGATGCCTTCGCTGCCGGGATAGGTTGGTGCAATCGTCGGCATAGCGCTGCGCTATTTGGTATGAATCCTTTCATTGACTACGCTGAATGGGTGCCGGCCCGTCGGCGCGGCGCGCGTTCGGACACTGAAGAGGAGAGGCGACATGCAACTAAAGGGTTCCAAGACCGAGGAAAATCTGAAGGCTGCCTTTGCCGGAGAGTCGCAGGCCAACCGGCGTTACCTCTACTTCGCGGCCAAGGCCGACGTGGAGGGGCAAAACGACGTCGCGGCAGTTTTCCGCTCCACGGCGGAGGGTGAAACCGGCCACGCGCACGGCCATCTCGAGTATCTCGAGGCCTGTGGCGATCCGGCCACCGGCCTGCCGATCGGCGGTACCCGACTCAATCTCGGCGCGGCCATCGCCGGCGAGACCCACGAGTACACCGACATGTACCCGGGCATGGCGAAGGCCGCGCGTGACGAAGGCTTCGAGGAGATTGCCGACTGGTTCGAAACGCTGGCCAAGGCCGAGCGCTCGCACGCCAACCGCTTCCAGAAGGCGCTAGACGTATTGGCGGATTGAGTCTCGATCCAAGAGAACGGGCGGGACTTCCGCCCGTTCTTCCATCTGGCGAATGCCCGGGGCGTCCGCGTCGGGGGGAGGGTGTGCCATGGCCACGCGAGAAGGCAGCCTCGAAGCGCCGAAGCGTCATGCGATCGACTGGCGCAGCGAGAGTTACACCGACGAGGCGAAGGTCTTCGACGAGCTCGAACGGGTCTTCGACATCTGTCACGGGTGCCGGCGTTGCGTAAATCTGTGCAACGCCTTCCCGACCCTGTTCGACCTGGTGGATGAAAGCAGTACGTTGGAGGTCGACGGGGTCGCCAAGCAGGACTACTGGAAGGTCGTCGACCAGTGCTACCTGTGCGACCTCTGCTTCATGACCAAATGCCCCTACGTGCCGCCGCACGAGTGGAACGTGGATTTTCCGCACTTGATGCTGCGGGCAAAGGCGGTGAAGTTCCGCAAGGGTGAGGTGCGTTTTCGCGACAAGCTGCTTACCAGCACCGACGCGATCGGAAAACTTGCGGCGATTCCGGTGGTGGCGCAGACCGTCAATGCAGCGAATCGGAATGGCGCGGCCCGCGGCCTGATGCAGTCCGTGCTCGGCGTCGACAAGCGGCGTGAACTCCCTCCCTACGCGCCAGCAAAGTTCCGCTCGAAGGCGAGGGTCGCATCGGACTGGCCGGTGCGGGATGGCGAGCGCACGCCAGGCAAGGTCGCGATCTTCTCCACCTGCTACGTCAATTACAACGAGCCGGGCATCGGCCACGATCTGGTGGCGATCCTGTCGCACAACGAGATCCCGACCGTGCTTGCCGAGCAGGAGGG
>JBFGUQ010000380.1:0-3082 GCA_041565515.1 Rhodocyclaceae bacterium
CAGCCCGTGGCCCAAGACAGTCGGCGGGCCGTGTCCGAGCTGAATGGAGGTAACCGGGATGAGGCGCTTTGCCGCGTGGCTGTGCGCGCTGCTCTCTGCAATCGGCCTGAACGCATGCGACTACCTGAACATGAGGGAGCTCGAGCCCGGCGTGTCGACCGCGCTCGAGGTGCGCGACCGCTTCGGAGCGCCCGGCATGGAGTGGCGCAACGGGGACGGCTCCATCACCTGGGAATATTCCCGGCAGCCCGAAGGGACCGAGTGCTTCATGATCACGATCGGCGCCGACGGCGTGCTTCGCCGAATCGACCAGGTGCTCACCGAGGAAACCTTCGCCCGCGTCGAGCGCGGCATGAACGCCGACGAAGTGCGACGCCTGCTCGGCAGGGCGGCCTCGAGCCAGTTCTTCGAGCTCAAGAAGGAGACGGTATGGGAGTGGAAGTTCGATGGTGTCCATGGCGCCAGCGGCGAGCCCACCTACTTCACCGTGGCATTCAACGCCGACGGCCGGGTAACGGGGACCGGGCGCTACACGAAGTACAGGAACCGCTGACCGGAGGGCGAGCGATGCATGGCGAGACCGGAGTGCTTGGCGGCAAGCTGTCGGGGGCGACCGTCATCATGTTCTTGGCGTTTTGCGCACTGCAGCTGTCCGGTTGCGCGGCCTTCGCGCCGCCGCGCCCGTTCACCACCGAGGCGGAAGCGCTCGCCGAGCGCGGCGAGCCGACCCGGCGGTGGCGCGACGACGACGGAACGACCACGCTGGAGTACGCCACCCAGCCCTACGGCCACACCTGCCTGAAGGTGCAGGTCGATGCCGGCGGCATCGTGTTGCGACAGTGGGACGCGCTCGACGACGACAGCCTCGCGACAGTGCGCAAGGGCATGAGCAAGGACGAAGTCGACCGCCTGCTCTGTGCGCATCGCTCGGTGCAGACCTTTGTGCGCTCGGGCGAGGAGGTGTGGGACTGGAACATCGCCAATTACGGTCCCGGTGTCGCCACGCTGTTCAACGTCCACTTCATCGACGGCAAGGTCGTGCGCACGAGCCGGACCTACGTCTATCCGCGCGATCACGGCTTGTTCGGCGATCCCTGTTTCGGCTATCCCCTCGCCTTCGGATATTGCGGGCCGTTTTCCGGTCGCTGGCCCCACCCGGGTGTGCGACCCTATGGTTCCCGCTTCTACTGGTGAGTGCCGTGCCCGAGAAATTGCCTTTTCCGCTGCTCCAGCTCTTCGACTCGCGGGCGCACGAGGAAGTCGCCGAAACGATCGACCGCTCGGTGCATGCCTCCATGGCGCGCTACACGCATGGGCTGTCGCCGGCAGCACTGGCCGGCGCCTACCTCGACTGGGCCTCGCACCTGGCCTTTGCGCCCGGCAAGCAGGCGCGCTTGATGCAGACGGGCTTGCGGCAGTGGTTCCGGCTGTGCAACCTGGCGGCGCGCTGCATGTTTCACCCGGGGGCGCAGGAAGTCTGCATCGAGCCCCTGCCGCAGGACAAGCGTTTTTCCGACCCGTCCTGGCGCACCTGGCCGTACAACCTGCTGTCCCAGGCTTTCCTGCTCAACCAGCAATGGTGGCATGGGGCGACCACCGGCGTGCGCGGCGTGACGCGCCAGCACGAGGCGGCCATTACCTTCGCCACGCGGCAGATCCTCGACCTGTTCTCGCCCTCGAACTACCTCGCCACCAATCCCGAGGTGCTCGCCCGCACGCGCGACTGTGGCGGCATGAACCTGTTGCAGGGGCTGCAGAACTTCGGCGATGACTGGGACCGGCAGGTGCATGAGAAACCGCCCGCCGGTGCCGAGCGCTTTCAGGTCGGGCGTGACGTCGCCGCGACGCCGGGCGAGGTCGTCTTTCGCAACCGCCTGATCGAACTCATCCAGTACGCGCCTGCCACCGCCGAGGTGCGCCCGGAGCCGATGCTGATCGTGCCGGCCTGGATCATGAAGTACTACATCCTCGACCTGTCGCCGGGCAACTCCCTGGTGAAGTACCTCACCGAGCAGGGCTACACGGTCTTCATGATCTCGTGGAAGAACCCGGACGAGGAGGATCGCGAACTCGCCATGGACGATTATCGCCGCCTCGGCGTGATGGCGGCGCTCGATGCGATCTCGGCGATCGTCCCCGGGCGCAAGGTGCACAGCGTCGGTTACTGCCTGGGCGGCACGCTGCTGTCGATCGCGGCGGCGGCGATGGTTCGTGACCACGACGACCGCCTCGCCTCCATGACCCTCCTCGCGGCCCAGACCGACTTCGTCGAGGCCGGCGAGCTGATGCTCTTCATCAACGAGAGCCAGCTCACCTTTCTCGAGGACATGATGTGGTCGCAGGGCTATCTCGATTCGAAGCAGATGGCAGGTGCCTTTCAATTGTTGCGCTCGAACGACCTCATCTGGTCGCGCATGGAGCGCGCCTACCTGATGGGCGAGGGCGAGGAACTGAGCGACCTCATGGCCTGGAACGCCGACGCCACGCGAATGCCGTATCGAATGCATTCGCAGTACCTGCGGCAGCTCTTCCTCGACAACGACCTGGCCCGCGGCCGGTACGAGGTCGATGACCGGCCGGTGGCACTGGCCGATCTGGACATGCCGATCTTTGCCGTCGGCACCGAGCGCGACCACGTCGCGCCCTGGCGCTCGGTCTACAAGATCCACCTGCTGGTGGCCGATGCGGAAATCACCTTCGTGCTCACCAGCGGCGGCCACAATGCCGGCATCGTCTCCGAGCCCGGACACTCGCGCCGGCGTTACCGAATTTCGACCGTGCAGGCGATCGACCATTATGTGGATCCAGACGCCTGGGAGGCGCGAACCGCTCAGCGGGACGGGTCCTGGTGGACGAGCTGGATCGAATGGCTGGATGCGCGCTCGGGCGAACCGGTGGCGCCGCCCTCGATCGGCGCGCCGCAGGCAGGCTACCCGACGCGAGGGCCGGCGCCCGGTACCTACGTGCTGCGGGATTGAGCGCAGCCGGACCGGGCGCGGCTTGGCAATTGCCCCGTCCCATGGCTAAAATCACGGGCTTGCCGAGGAGCGTTGCGACCCGACATGGCCTGACAGGCCGGCGG
>JBFGUQ010000381.1:0-3078 GCA_041565515.1 Rhodocyclaceae bacterium
CGAGCTGGAGCGCCGCCTCGTTGAACGCCTGCTCGAACCGAAGCATGGCCAGCGTGAGCACCGCGGTGCTGGCCAGGCGCGGCAGCACCACCAGCCACTCGCCGCGCTCGAGCGCGAACGCGCTGTCCTGTTTGCGCAGTTGTGCGGCAAGACGCTTGCCGACCTCGCGCTCCAGGCTGCGCTCGTGCTCCAGCGACAGGCGGTAGAGGGAAGCGTCAGGCTTGACGAAGAGCGCGATCACGCCCGCGCCGGCGCCCGCCTCGTGCGCCTCGCTCATGCGCGCCGAAACCTCGGTCAGGGCAGAAAGCAGTCCGAGCGGCGCGAGGCTGTCCATGCTCAAGCCAGGTAGAAGTCGGTCGGATCGAGACCGTAGGCGTTGGGCGGCAAGGCCTTGAGGATGCGGTACGGCTCGCCGTCCGGCGCCTCGGGACGCATCAGCAGTTCGAGCGTGCGCGGATAACGCTCCACCGACTTGTCGGCTCCGAGCAGGACGAGCACCCGCGGCTGCAGCCTGCGCACCTGGTTCTGCTGGATGACGACGGCGACCTCGCCGCTATTGAGCTCGACCAGGGTGCCGACCGGATAGAGACCGATGCATTGCAGGAACTGGTCGATCAGCGTGTCCCGGAACTGGGTGTTGCGCAGCCGGTTCAAGGCCTCCATCGCACTCTGGTTAGAAACGGCTTCGCGATAGACCCGCTGCTGCGTCATCGCGCAATAGGTGTCGACGATACCAGCCATCTCGGCGGGAAGCGGGATCCGCGCGCCCTGGAGCCCCTGCGGGTAGCCGCTGCCGTCGAAGCGCTCGTGATGTGCCGCGATGATCGCCAGCACCTCGCGGTCGAACTCCGGGTGAGGCGCGAGCAACTCGACCGTGTTCGAGACATGCGCCTTGACGTGCTCGAACTCTTCGGCGGTCAGCGCCCCTGCCTTGGCGAGGATGCCGTAATCGAGCTGGATCTTGCCGACATCCTCGAGCAGACCGGCCAGGCCGAGTTGCCTGACTTCGTTGGCGCTCAGGCCGACGAAGCGCGCGAACACCATCAGGTGAACCGAGACATTGACGGCGTGATCGTAGGTGTACTGGTCGGTCCGCTTCAGCCGAGTGAGCCACAGCAGCGCATCGGGATTGCGCTCCACGCCGGCAGCCATCTCGCCGACGAGTCCCTCGACCCGGTCGACGTCGATCGCCTCGCTGGCCTCGATCGCGGCGCGGGTCTGCCGCAGGGCAAAATAGACGTCATCGATGATCGGCGCCGAATACAGCAGTTCCGATTCGAGCCGGCTGCGACCATCGGATTGAATGCGCGGGATCTTCGGCTGACGCTTGGAATGGATCTTCCCCTTGAAGCTGCGCGCGACCTTCAGGAAGCGTGTCGCATCGCCGCGGCTCTCGGCCTCGGTCCGGGGCGCGATGCGGGGCGCTGCCTTGCGGCGGGCGGGGTCGTCGGCGTCGACGGCCGGCGCGCGGAACTGCTCACCAACCGAGCGCGCGCGGTCGATGACGACGCTGCTGCAGTATTGCCTCAGCGCCGCGATCTGCTCCTCGTCCTCGATCAGGAAGCCCTGCATCAAGAACGGGGTTTCGAGCCAGGGGCGATCGATGTCGACGACGAACATGCCGACCTTCAGATCGCGTATCGAAACTTCGCTGGTCAAACTCTCACTCCTGCATTAGGGCCGAAACCGCCCATGACAGTGTACTGGGCCTCACCGGCCGCCCTGTCGAAGACCTGATAGCGCATGGTGACAGCCGTCACGCTGGCATCGTCGCCGCAACTGCAAGGCGCGGCCGACCTTCCGGCCCCTAGCCGAGCCATGCCCGCGCGTTGCGGAACATCCGCAGCCAGGGCGAGGCGTCCGGGCTATCCTCGAGCAGCCACTGCGGGGACCATGACATCTGCAGCGTCCGCGCGGTGCGCTCCGGATGCGGCATCATGATCGTGAAGCGGCCGTCGGCAGTGGTGAAGCCGGTCACGCCACCCGGCGAACCATTCGGATTTGCAGGGTAGGTCTCTGCCGCCTGGCCGTGATTATCGACGTAGCGCAGCGCAAGCCGAGCCTTGTCGCGGTCGCCTTCCTGCGCGAAGACCGCCCTGCCCTCACCGTGGCTGACGACGATCGGCATGCGACTGCCGGCCATGCCCTGCAGCAGGATCGAGGGGCTGTCGAGCACTTCGACCATCGAGAAGCGCGCCTCGAACTGTTCGCTGCGGTTGCGATGGAAGGTCGGCCAGGCCTCGGCGCCGGGGATGATCGGTGCGAGGTGCGCCATCATCTGGCAGCCGTTGCACACGCCCAGCGCGAAGGTGTCGCTGCGGCCGAAGAAGGCCTCGAACTCGGCGCGCAGCTTGGGATTGAAGAGGATGGACTTGGCCCAGCCCTGGCCCGCGCCGAGCACGTCACCGTAGGAGAAGCCACCACAGGCGGCCAGGCCGTGGAACTCGGCGAGATCCACGCGTCCGGCCTGCAGGTCGGACATGTGCACGTCGATCGGCGCGAAACCCGCGCGCTCGAAGGCCGCCGCCATCTCCAGTTGCGAATTGACCCCCTGCTCGCGCAGTACCGCGAGCCTCGGGCGGGCGCCGTTGGCGATGAAGGGCGCAGCGACGTCCGCGGCAACGTCGAAGGACAGTGAAACCGACAGCCCGGGATCGGTCGCGTCGGCAAGACCGTCGAACGCCTGCCGGGCACAATCGGCGTCGTCGCGCAGTCGGGCGATGCGGTAGCTGGTCTCGGACCAGGCCTGCAGCAGTTCCGAGCGCGCGGCGCCGAACACCAGTTTGGCACTGCGGCGGAAGCGGATCTCGTCCTTGTCGTTGGGCTCGCCGATGAAGTGGTAGGCGAGCCCGGCCTCGCGCAGGATCTCGGTGATCCGGGTGCGATCGTCGCGGCGGATCTGGATCACCGCGCCCAGTTCCTCGGCGAAAAGACCGGCGAACAGGCGGTCGTCGAAGCGCCCCTTGAGCGTATCGGGCTTCTTCTCCAGGCCGTCGACGTCGTTCATGTAGGGGTCGTAGCACACCGTGTCGAGCACCAGCGACAGGCCGCATTTCGCCGCGAAGGCCATCTCGCACA
>JBFGUQ010000382.1:0-3078 GCA_041565515.1 Rhodocyclaceae bacterium
CACGAAATTCCCCGATACAGAGTTTGACTAAAACTATTCTGCATCCACTCGTAAATTAGCGCAATTTTCTGTTGTTCTGGCCGGTTTCTCGGCCGAAAAACGCAATCGCCTGCCGCGCACTCCCACGTACCATGGCTCCCATCGAACTTCCGCATTCCGCACCAAGGAGCCGTCATGATGTTGCAGCAGCCCGCCGCCAAGTACCGCCCGTTCAGCCCCGTCCGCCTCGCGGACCGGCAGTGGCCGAGCCGCACGCTCGACACTGCGCCGATATGGATGAGCACCGACCTGCGCGACGGAAACCAGGCACTGTTCGAGCCGATGAACGTCGAGCGCAAGATGCGCATGTTCAAGATGTTGTGCGAGATCGGCTTCAAGGAGATCGAGGTCGCCTTTCCCTCGGCCTCGCAGACCGACTACGACTTCGTGCGCCAGCTCATCGAGGGCGGTCACGTCCCCGAGGACGTCACCATCGAGGTCCTCACCCAGGCGCGCGAGCACCTGATCCGGCGCACCATGGAGTCGCTGCGCGGCGCGCGCCGGGCGATCGTGCATGTCTACACCGCCACCTCGCAGCCCTTCCGCGACATCGTCTTCGGCATGAGCAAGGCAGAGGTGATCGACATGGCGGTGTCGGCGGTGAAGCTGATCAAGGACCTCGCGCGCGAGCAGCCCGAGACCGAATGGGTGCTGCAGTACAGCCCGGAGACCTTCAGCGCCACCGAGCTCGACTTTGCCCGCGAGATCTGCGACGCGGTCACCGAAGCCTGGGGCGCGACGCCCGACGACAAGGTGATCATCAACCTGCCGGCGACGGTCGAGATGTCCTCGCCCAACGTATATGCCGATCAGGTCGAGTGGATGCACCGCCATCTCGCCCGCCGCGACGGCGTGATCCTGTCGCTGCACCCGCACAACGACCGCGGCACCGCGGTGGCGGCCACCGAGCTCGGCCTGATGGCCGGCGCCGACCGCGTCGAGGGCTGCCTGTTCGGCCACGGCGAGCGCACCGGTAACGTCGACATCGTCACCCTCGCCCTCAACCTCTACAGCCAGGGCGTCTCGCCTGGCCTCGACTTCTCCGACATCAACGCGGTCGCGCGCACGGTCGAGTACTGCAGCCAGATGCCCGTCCACCCGCGCCATCCCTATGTCGGCGACCTCGTGTTCACCGCCTTCTCCGGCTCGCACCAGGACGCGATCCGGAAGGGCTTCGCCGCGCAGCGCCCGGACACGCAGTGGAACGTGCCCTACCTGCCGATCGACCCGGCCGACCTCGGCCGCAGCTACGACTCGGTGATCCGGGTCAACAGCCAGTCGGGCAAGGGCGGCGTGGCCTACCTGCTCGAGACCGAGCACGGTATCGTCATGCCGCGTCGGCTGCAGGTGGAGTTCTCGCGCGAGGTGCAGAAGCTCGCCGACGCGCAGGGCGGCGAGTTGAGCGCGGCCGACATCTGGCAGCTGTTCGCGCACACCTATGTCGACACCGACGCCCCGGTGCGCCATTGCGAGCACCACCTGTTCGAGCACGGCGAGGCCCAGGGCATCCGCCTCGTCGTCGAGATCGGCGGCACCCGGCACCTGCTCGTCGGCGAGGGCAACGGCCCGATCGACGCCGCGGTGCATGCCTTGCGCACCGTCGGCATCGACGTCCAGGTGCGCAGCTTCGAGGAGCGCTCGATCGCGCCCAGCGAGGACGGCGGCAACGCCCAGGCATGCGCCTTCCTCGAACTCACGCCGGCGGGCGAGGGCGGCGGCGAGCGCTACGGCGTGGGCATCGACGCCAGCATCGTCGCGGCCTCGATCAAGGCCCTCGTCAGCGGGGTGAACCGGCTCGGTGCTGGCATCCGGGCGCAGCAACAGACGCTCGCGGCCTGAGCCTCGCGCCTGACGGAGTCGCCGCCCAGGGCAGCGCAGAACTGGGCGGCGGCCGACAGCCGGGCGACCGCCTTCGACAACACACGCTTGCGGTCGAGGCTGCTCAGGCGCCCGAGATCACCATCCACGGCACGCCGAAACGGTCGGCGACCATGCCGAAGCGCGAGGCGAAGAAGGTGGTGCCGAACGCCATCCGCAGCTGCCCGCTCTCGGCCAGGGCCGCGAACAGCCGCTCGGCCTCGGCATCGTCGGCCGCCGCCAGCGACAGCGCGAAGCCTTCGAAGGCCGCCTTGCCGCCGCACATGCCGTCGGACGCCATCAGCGTGGTCTCGCCGATGCGCAGGTTGGCATGCATCACCTTGTCCTTGCTGCCGGGCGGGATGCCGTCGGGCTCGGGCGAATCGCCGTAATGCATCAGCGCCGTCACTTCGGCGCCGAGCGCGGTCCGATAGAACGCGAGCGCCTCCTCGCAGCGACCCTCGAAGAACAGATAGGCCTGGACCTGCATGATCACTCTCCTCGATCGACGAATTCGCGCCGCGCCGATGGCGCTCGATGCAGAACGGTAGAATTCGGCCGCAAGCCGATGACGCCACTGTCGGCAATGTTTCATCCTAGTCCACCACCACAGCCGCCATCCGAGCCGCGGGAGCACCTTATGGAGACGCCAGGCACGATCTGCGAATTCTGGTTCGGCCAGCATCAGGACGAGGCCGAACTCATCGCCCGCCAATCGGCGCTGTGGTGGAGCAAGCGCGACGACGTCGACAGCGGCATCCGGGTCCGCTTCGAGCCGCTCCTGGACCGCGCAAGCGCGGGTGAACTGGACGGCTGGCGTGCCACGCCGCAGGGTCGGCTAGCCTTCGTGCTGCTCACCGATCAGTTCCCGCGCAACATGTTCCGCAACACACCGCGGGCATTCGCCTTCGACCCCCTCGCCCGCGCCTGGGCCAGGGACGCGATCGATCAGGGCGTCGACCAGCGCCTGCGCGCGATCGAGCGCGTCTTTCTCTACATGCCGCTGGAACACTCGGAAAGCCTCGACGACCAGACCGAAGCAGTGCGCCTGGTCGGCGCCCTGACCGACGGCGTAGGGCCGCAGCTGCGGCCCGACTTCGAGCGCTTTCTCGATTTCGCCCGCCGCCACCGCGAAATCATCGCGCGCTACGGTCGCTTCCCGCACCGCAACGCCATCCTCGG
>JBFGUQ010000383.1:0-3077 GCA_041565515.1 Rhodocyclaceae bacterium
CTCATTTCCAATGCCTCCGACGCCTGCGACAAATTGCGCTTCGAGGCGCTCGACAACGGCGCGCTCTACGAGGGCGATTCCGAACTGAAGATCCGCATCGCCTTCGATGCAGAGGCGAAGACCATCACCATCGCCGACAACGGCATCGGCATGAGCCGCGACGAGGCGATCGCCCACCTGGGCACCATCGCCAAGTCGGGCACCAAGGAATTCTTCGGCAAGCTTACCGGCGACCAGCGCAAGGATGCTCACCTGATCGGCCAGTTCGGCGTCGGCTTCTACTCTGCCTTCATCGTTTCCGACAAGGTCACCGTCGTCACCCGCCGCGCCGGCCTGGCAGCGAACGAGGCGGTGAAGTGGGAGTGCTCGATGAGCGGCGACGAGGCGGGTGCATACACCGTGGAGGCCGTCGACAAGCCGGGTCGGGGTACCGAGATCACGCTGCACCTGCGCGAAGGCCAGGAAGACCTGCTGTCGGGCTGGAAGCTCAAGAGCCTGATCCGCAAGTACTCCGACCACATCGTGCAGCCGATCGTGATGAAGAAGGAGGAGTGGGACGAAGAGAAGAAGGCGCAGGTGCTCACCGACGAGGACGAGACGGTCAACCAGGCCAACGCGCTGTGGACCCGCGCCAAGAACGACATCACCGACGACGAGTACAAGGCCTTCTACAAGCACGTCGGTCACGACTTCGACGAGCCGCTGGCGTGGACGCATTCGCGTGTCGAGGGTCGGCATGAATACACCAACCTGCTCTACATCCCGTCGCACGCCCCCTTCGACCTCTGGGACCGCAACGCCCGCCACGGCATCAAGCTCTACGTGAAGCGCGTCTTCATCATGGACGATGCCGAGAAGCTGATGCCGACCTACCTGCGCTTCGTGCGCGGCGTGGTCGATTCGGCCGATCTGCCGCTCAACGTCTCGCGCGAGATCCTGCAGGAAAGCAAGGATATCGACACCATCCGCTCGGGCTGCACGAAGAAGATCCTGACGCTGCTCGAGAGCCTGGCCAATAGCGACGAGGCCGCCGACAAGGAGAAGTACGCCGGCTTCTGGAAGGAGTTCGGCAAGGTGCTCAAGGAAGGCGTGGGCGAGGACATGGCCAACCGCGACAAGATCGCCGGCCTGCTGCGCTTCGCCTCCACCAATGCCGACACGCCTGACGAAGTGGTGTCGCTGGCCGACTACATCGGCCGCATGAAGGAAGGCCAGGACAAGATCTACTATGTCACCGCCGAAACCTTCAACGCCGCCAAGAACAGCCCCCATCTCGAGATCTTCCGCAAGAAGGGGATCGAGGTGCTGCTGCTGTCCGACCGTGTCGACGAGTGGCTGACCGGCAACCTTCCCGAGTTCGACGGCAAGCCGCTCGCCTCGGTGGCCAAGGGTGGGCTCGACCTGGGGGCCCTGGAGGACGAGGCCGAGAAGAAGGAAGCCGAGAAAGCCGCCGACGACTACAAGGAACTGCTCGAGCGCATGAAGGCGAGCCTGGGCGAGCGGGTCAAGGACGTGAAGGTGACCTTGCGCCTGACCGACTCCCCTGCCTGCCTGGTGGCCGACGAGCACGATCTCGGCATGAACCTCAGTCGCATCCTGAAGGCGGCGGGGCAGAACGCGCCGGTGTCGAAGCCGATCCTGGAAATCAACCCCAATCACCCCGCGGTGCTGCGACTCAAGTACGAGGAGAAGAGCTTCGACGACTGGGCCGAGGTTCTGTTCGACCAGGCCCTGCTGGCCGAAGGCGGAACCCTCGACGACCCGGCGACCTTCGTCAAGCGTATCAACCAGCTCATGCTGGCGATGAGCGGCGGCGACTGATTGCGCTCGGGCTGCACGACATGGGCGGGATGGCTTCGGTCGGCGAGTCGCCGCTGAAGGGCGCGCCCTCCGTCCTGCGCACAACGGCGCCCGATGCGAGTGCCGGCAGTGAAAGCGGCGAGGTCGTCGTCCTGGTGCACGGGCTGTGGATGCACGGCCTCGCCTTTGCCTTGCAGCGGCGCCGGCTGCGCCGCCGTGGCTTCGTCGTGCACGCCTTCTCGTACCGCTCGGTACGCAGGGGCTTGGCCGACAACATCCAGGCGCTGGCGCGCTTCGTCGATGGGCTCGCTGCGCCGGCGGTCCATCTCGTCGGTCACAGCCTGGGCGGGCTGATCATTCTCGGGCTGCTTTCGCAACGGCCGCCGCCGCCGGCGGGGCGGGTCGTGCTGCTGGGGTCGCCCTGCGCGGGCTCGCACGCGGCGACGCTGGTTTCGCGCCTGCCCGCGCTGTCCATCGTGCTGGGTCGTTCCATGAGCGACTGGCTCCGCCTGCCGCCGCCGAAGCTGCCGGAGGGAGTGGAGATCGGCGTCCTCAGCGGCAGCCGAGCCTTGGGCATCGGGCGGGTGATGCCGGGGATGCCCGTGCCCAATGACGGCGTCGTTGCGGTGAGCGAGACGCGGTTGGCGGCCGCGACCGACGAGATCACCCTGTCGCTCACCCATTCTCAGATGCTGCTGTCGGCGCGCTGCGCGGACCAGGTGGTGGCGTTTCTGATGGCCGGCCGGTTCCAGCATCCATCCGACCGCGGCTGAGGGCATTCGCCGATCGCAGGCATTGTCGCGGCGCGACGCCGACCGCGGCGACTCGCCGCCGCCGCCGAGGGCTTCGGCAAGGCCGGCAAGCTCGGAATCAGGCCCGACCCCCTCTCCCCCACGTCAAGTGGCGGCCACCGACCCGGCGGCTATGATGAAGAGGAAATGACGCGCGCGCTTGACCGGGGCCACAAGTTCCGGACGGCGGCGTCCTGCGACAAGAGGGGGAACGGTATTGGCGGCCCGGTTCGGATGGCGATGCGGCTGTACCCTGGTCCTGGCGATCGCCCTGCATGGGCTGCCGGCCGGCGCGATCGCGCAGGATTATTGTTCCACCAGGGAACGGATCGAATTGCGCAAGGAGGGCTACAGCGAACGCGAGATCGCCGAGATCTGCAGTCCCGAGCGCTTTCCGAGGCAGGAGGCGCCCTACGATCAGGCGCCGCCGCCCTATCCGCAGCAGCGCTACCCCGCGGCCCCCTATCCACAACAGCAATACCCACA
>JBFGUQ010000384.1:0-3049 GCA_041565515.1 Rhodocyclaceae bacterium
CCGGATGCGGCGACCGCGAGCGCGGCCGACTTCTCCCCCTATCATCGCCGCTACCTCGCGCATCAGCGTGACATGGCTGCGGGCATCGGTCCGTTGCGCGCCAATGCGCGGGCGGCACTGTCCGGGCATTCCCCCGCGCTCGAGCGGCTCGCCGCCGTGGATGCCGTGCTGGAACAGGCCCTGGCGGCACGGGAGCGCAACCTGCTGGCGACGGTGCCGGCACTGCTGGGCAGGCGTTTCGAGCAGCTCTACGCGGCGCACCTGGCGGCACGGTCCGAGGCGCAGGTAGCCGACGAACCGGCGCTCTGGCTGGCGCCCGGCGGTTGGCTGGCGGTGTTCTGCAGCGAGATGCAAAGCGTGCTGCTGGCAGAACTGGACCTTCGATTGCAGCCGGTCGCCGGGCTGATCGAGACGCTCGGTACCGAGGAAACGAGAAAACAATGAACAGAACGATCTGCATGTCGGCCTTCGCCGTCGGCCTGGTGGCCGTGTCCTGGGTGGGCTTAGGGTATGTCGACTCCAGTCCGCTGGCGCTGACCATGACCGCGCTCATCGGCGCCGTGTACTTGATGGGCGCCCTGGAACTGCTGCGCTTCGACCAGGCGACGAGCGCGCTGGGACGGGCGCTGGCGGCGATTCCGGAAGACCTGCCGGACCCGGGCGAGTGGCTCGGCCGCCTGCCCGCCTCCCTGCAGAACCCGGTGCGCCTGCGCATCGAGGGCGAGCGGATCGGCCTGCCCGGCCCGGTGCTCGCCCCCTACCTGGTGGGCCTGCTGGTGCTGCTCGGCATGCTGGGCACCTTCCTCGGCATGGTGGTGACGCTCAAGGGGGCAGTCTTCGCCCTCGAAAGCACCACCGACCTGCAGACCATCCGCTCCGCCCTTGCCGCCCCGGTCAAGGGCCTCGGGGTGGCGTTCGGCACTTCGGTCGCCGGCGTCGCCGCTTCCGCCATGCTGGGCCTCATCTCCGCGCTGTGCCGTCGCGCGCGGCTGCGCACTGCGCAAGTGCTCGACACGAAGATCGCCACCGTGCTGCGCGGCTTCTCGCTCGCCCATCAGCGCCAGGAAACCTTCAAGGCCGTGCAATTGCAGGCCCGGGCCCTGCCCGAGCTGGTCGACAGGCTGCAGGCGATGATGACGCAGATGGAGGCGCAGGGCCGGCAGTTGAACGAGCGCCTGGTCGGCGAACAGGAGGGCTTCTACCGCGACGCCAGGGGCGTGTACTCGGAGCTGGCCGCTTCGGTCGACAAGTCCCTCCGGGAGAGCCTGACCGAGAGCGCCCGGCTTGCCGGCGCGACGATCGAGCCGGTGGTGTCGGCCACCATGACAGGCATCGCCCGTGAGACGACCGCATTGCAGGCACGCGTGGCCGGCGCGGTCGAGACCCAGCTCGACGGACTCTCGTCGCGGTTCGACACCGCCGTCACCGCGGTGGCCGAAACCTGGACGGCGGCCCTGGCCAGGCACGAGCACAGCAGCGAGACCCTGAGCGGCAGCCTGGAGGCCTCGCTGAGGGCCTACACCGATACCTTCGAGCAGCGCACGGCCTCGCTGCTTGCCTCGGTGGAAGCGGCCCATGCGGCCCTGCGGGCGGACCTGGCCGGCTCGACGACCGCAATGACGCAGCAGGCGAACGCACTGCATGCGAGGATGGCCGATACGGTCGACACGCAACTGGACGGCATCGCCAGCCGCTTCGACACCGCTGTCACCGCCGTGACCGACACCTGGACGACGGCCCTGGCCAGGCACGAGCGCAGCAACGCAGACCTGAGCCTGAAAATGCACGAGTCTGTCGGGACCTTCACCGACACCTTCACCGAGCGCTCGGCCTCGCTGCTTGCCACGGTCGGCGAAGCGGCCTCCGCCCTGCAGGCGGATCTGGCATCGCAGGACCAGGCGCGGCTGGCCGCGCTGACCCAGGCGCTGGAGTCGATGGCCACAGCGCTGCAGCGCGAATGGCAGCAGGCGGGCGCGCAGACGCTCGCCCAGCAGGAACGCATCTGCCAGACCCTGGCCGAGACCGCCCGCGACATCGCTGCCACCGCGCAGGACCAGGCCAGCAGCACCATCGGCCAGGTCACCGCCCTCATGCAGACCGCTGCGGAAGCGCCCCGCGCCGCGGCCGACGTCATCGGCGAACTCCGCCAGGAACTCTCCGCCAGCATCGCGCGGGACAACGAACTGCTGGCCGAACGCGGCCGCATCCTGGAGACCCTGGACGCGCTGCAGCAGGCCATCGGTCACGCGACCAGCGAACAACGCGGTGCGATCGATACCCTTGTGGCTTCGTCGGCGGAACTGCTCGAACGCGTCGGCACCCGGTTCACGGCAAACGTCGAGGCGGAATCGGCGAAGATGGTCGAGGTTGCCAGCCAGATCACCGGCGGCGCCGTCGAGGTGGCGAGCCTGAGCGAGGCCTTCGGCCTCGCCGTCCAGTTGTTCAGCGAATCCAACGACAAGCTGATGGCGACGCTGCAGCGCATCGAAGGCTCGCTCGACAAGTCCATGACCCGCAGCGACGAGCAGCTCGCCTACTACGTCGCCCAGGCACGCGAAATCATCGACCTCAGCATCATGTCGCAACAGCAGATCGTCGAAGACCTGCAGCAGATCTCCGGCCAACGGGCGACCGTCGGCGGCGAGGCCTGACGATGGAGCACAACGACGTCGGTATCGAGCATGCCGCGCCGGCGTGGGCCGTCTTCGGCGACCTGATGGCGGGCCTGCTGGGCGCGTTCGTGCTGATCCTCGTCGGCGTCCTCGGCTTCCAGCTCGAGCTCGCGACCAGGCTCGACGCCGAGGTTCACAAGCGCCAGGCGGAGGAACAGCGGCGCGAGGCGCTGGAGCAGGCCCTGGCAGTGCCGCTGGCCTCCGGCCGCGTGACCCTGAACGATGGCCGCATCGGCATCAGCGGCAGCGTGCTGTTCGCGCTCAATTCCGACGAGCTGCAGCCCGAGGGCCGGCAGCTCCTCGAGAGCCTGGCGCCGCCGCTGGCGGCCTACCTGGGCGCCCGCGACGAAATGCTGATGGTGAGCGGCTTCACCGAC
>JBFGUQ010000385.1:0-3039 GCA_041565515.1 Rhodocyclaceae bacterium
CGCAGCGGCGACGGCAAGATCGAACTCGTGCCCTACGCCACGGCGATGACGGTGGCGGCGATCTCCTTCGGCGTGACGGTGGCCGTCGCGGTGTTCGCGCGCGGCTTTCTCCGCCTGGTTCCGATCCTGTCGGGCGTCGCTTCCGGCTACGTGGCGGCGATCGCGTTCGGGCTGGTCGATTTCTCCAGCGTGGTCGAAGCGCCGTGGTTCGCCATGCCGGTCTTCGTCACGCCGAGCTTCGAGTGGGCGGCGATCCTGTTCATGCTGCCGGTCGCGCTGGCGCCGGCGATCGAGCACGTCGGCGACGTCGTCGCGATCGGCGGCGTGACCGGCAAGGATTACACCGAGAAACCCGGCCTGCACCGCACCCTTGCCGGTGACGGCCTCGCGGTGCTGTTCGCGGGCCTGGTGGGCGGGCCGCCGGTCACCACCTATTCGGAGGTGACCGGTGCGGTGACGCTGACCCGCAACTACAACCCGGCGATCATGATGTGGGCGGCGGTGCTGGCCATCGTCCTCGCCTTCTTCGGCAAGTTCAACGCGCTGCTTGCGTCGATCCCGGTGCCGGTGATGGGCGGCATCATGATGCTGCTGTTCGGCTCGGTGGCGAGCGTGGGGCTGAACACGCTGATAAAGGCCCGCACCGATCTCGATCAGCCGCGCAACCTGGTGATCGTGTCTTCGGTGCTGGTGTTCGGGATCGGCGGCCTGGCGCTCAATTTCGACGGTCTGGCGCTGCAGGGGGTCAGCCTGTGCGGCATCGTCGCGATCGTGCTCAACCTGTTGTTGCCGAGCGGTCGAGTGCGCGCCTGAGGCCGGCGAGGACGCGCCGCAGCATTGGCGCAGCGAGCGGAGCCACCCAGCGCGGCAGGCCGCGCCCGCCGCGCCTGAGCAGCATCCAGGCAATCCAGGCCCGCTTCGCCAGCTTGAGGCTGGCGCGCGGGCGAATCAGCAGCACCGCGACGAGCAGCAGCGACACCCGCGGCGCCTGCTCCCGGGCCCAGTGCAGGTGCTCGCGCAGGCGATCGATGGTGTCGAGCGTGGACTCGACGCCAGCCAGTCGATGCATCATGTCCGCCCGTTCCGCTTCGGCACGGATCTGCAGGCGCTGCTTGTTCAGCGCGATCTCGACCATGCGGGGATTCACGTGTGGCGTCCCGATCCGGTGGGGCGCATCGGGCGCTCAGTCGCGACGCTGGACGGCATCACGGTCGCGGGCGAGTTCGGCCAGGCTGGCGGCGAACAGGCGGCTGCCGCGCCGTAGCTCGCGAGCGGCGTTGGTGGCGGTGAGCAGGGCGCCGCCGAGGAAGAACGCAGTGGCGACGCCGAGCGCGAGCAGGCGGTGCTCTTCCCACCACAGCACGGTCAGGAAGGCGGCGAGGAACAGCAGGCCCCCGCCCGCCAGCAGCGCGCACAAGACCACGTTGAGCAGCAGGCTGGAGAGGCGCAGCTTCTCTTCCTGCACCTCCACCGACAAGAGTTCGAGTCGGGTCTGCACCGTGTGCAACCCGGCATCGATGATGCCCCGCAGGCTGTCCGCGAGACGCGCCCGCCTTTCCTCGCGCATCGGCCCGACCGTCCCGCCTTAGCGGCGGCCGGCCAGGAGCCCGAGGAGGAAGGCCACGCCGGCGGCGACGCCGACCGACTGCCAGGGATGTTCATGCACGTAGTCGTCGGTGGCGCGTGCGGCCTTCCTGCCGTGATCGACAACCGCGGCCTCGGCCTCGGACAGCCGCTCCTTCGCCGCGGCAATGCGTTCGCCGAGTCGGCCGCGCACGTCGGCGATCTTGTCGCCGGCCTGGCCGGCGGTGAGCTTGAGGATTTCTTCCGCGTCGGCGATGACGACCTTGAGGTCGCCGACGAGCTTGTCTCTGGAAGGATTGATGACGTCTTCTTTCATGATGTGCCTCCGTAACGGGGTCCAAGGCAGGACCGACTATGACGTTCGCGCCTTGCGGCGGCTTCGCGTCAACGCTAAACCCATTGCAGTGCGAAGGCAATTCCCGCATCTGGCGGGATGAGCGCGAGGGGCGTGCGGCCCGGCGAGCGGCGGCGCCGTCATTGATGCGCCGACGCGAACCGGCAATGCATAATCCGGCTTGTCGCTTGAAGAATGGTCCGCTCGTCGCCCGGCGTTCGCAATCATTCGCGATTGCACGTGGCGCGGTCGCGAAACGACAGTCCCGTCATGGAGTCCGGCATGTCGCACCACTGCTTCACCTACGGATCCCTAATGTGCGAAGACATCATGTCTGCCGTCGCCGCAGTCCGTTGCGCGCATCGGGCTGCGGTCCTGGACGGTTATCGACGCGCGCCGGTGGTCGGTGAGCAGTATCCCGGCATGGTCCCCGCGAGCGGTGGCCGGGTGCGAGGTGTGCTCTACCTGGACCTGCCCGAGTCGGCCTGGCCGAGGCTGGATGCCTTCGAGGGCGGGCAATACCGCCGCGAGCAGGTGCGCGTGCGCCTGGAAGACGGCCGCTGCGAGGCAGCCTGGGCCTACGTCTTCAGGGTCGAACACGTCCACCGCCTGGCGGCCGGGGAGTGGGACTTCGAGCGCTTCATGAAGACCGGCAAGGCCCGCTTCGAGAGCCTGTATCTCGGCTTCGACAAGCTCGGGCCCGGGTGGCGGCGCTGACGATCCGGCGGACCCTGCAACGGCCTGCATGCGGCCGATCCTCCAGGCGGCGGCGCCGGCGAGCGCAGCCCGCCCCGGGATGGGCAGGTGCCTTCGTCGGGATCATGCGAAATCGCTATACTCCCCGGCGCACGGGGGCACGAGGCCGCGTCGGTTCTTCACGCTGCGATGCGCTGCCGGACGGCGGCGACGAGACCGGGCCCTCGCGCCGAGGGGCAATCGGCAGAGGTTGCCGCAGCTGCCGGATCCGGATCACGGCCGCGACACAAAGACAAGAGCAAGATCATGTCATTGATTGAACCGATGGACCTCAGCGCACACGGTCCGGTATGAGTGCGCTTCGCCACGGCGACGCGCCGAACGCCGCGCCCACGGGGAGCGGCGATGGCATGGGCAGGCAGGCC
>JBFGUQ010000386.1:0-3034 GCA_041565515.1 Rhodocyclaceae bacterium
GCCGTCGGCGGCTTGCTATCGACGAGGGGGGAATTGCGCGATAATTTGCGGGCTATTGGCGCACAGAGGCTTGCCTACGAAGCCGCAGGCCCGGCGATCGTGCAGCAGGGGCCGCAGCAGTCCGTTACAGACGGGCCCTTTTTCGTGCATTCAGCCACCGATTTCATCCAGTGAGGGAACAGCAATGAGCGAAACCAAGTTCAAGGTACCCGCCGGCGGAGCGAAGGTTGTCCCGGGCCAGCCGATTCCCGACAATCCGATCATCCCTTACATCGAGGGCGACGGCATCGGCGTCGACATCACGCCGGTGATGATCAAGGTCATCGATGCGGCGGTCGACAAGGCGTATTCGGGCAAGAAGAAGATCCACTGGATGGAGGTCTTCGCGGGCGAGAAATCGACCCGGATCTACGGTCCGGACGAGTGGTTGTCGAAGGAGACCCTGGAAGCGCTGAAGGAATACTCGGTGTCCATCAAGGGGCCGATGACCACCCCGGTCGGCGGTGGAATCCGCTCGCTCAACGTCGCGCTCCGACAGGAACTCGACCTGTACCAGTGCGTCCGCCCGGTGCGCTACTTCAATGGCGTGCCCTCGCCGCTGAAGGATCCGAGCAAGGTGGACATGGTGATCTTTCGCGAGAACACCGAGGACATCTACGCCGGCATCGAGTGGGCTGCCGAGTCCGATGGCGCGAAGAAGGTCATCAAGTTCCTGACCGATGAAATGGGGGTCAGGAAGATCCGCTTCCCGGAAACGTCCGGCATCGGCATCAAGCCCATCTCGCGCGTGGGAACCTCGCGCCTGGTGCGGGGGGCCATCCGGTACGCGATCGACAACGACCGCAAGTCGCTGACGATCGTGCACAAGGGCAACATCATGAAGTTCACCGAAGGCGCCTTCCGCGACTGGGCCTACGAAGTGGCGCAGAAGGAGTTCGGCGCGACGCCGATCGACGGCGGCCCGTGGTGCTCGTTCAAGAACCCGAACACCGGGCGCGAGATCATCGTCAAGGACGCGATCGCCGACGCCTTCCTGCAGCAGATCCTGCTGCGTCCGGCCGAATACGACGTCATCGCCTGCTGCAACCTCAACGGCGACTACATTTCCGACGCGCTGGCGGCGCAGGTCGGCGGCATCGGCATCGCGCCGGGGGCCAACATCTCCGACAAGTACGCCTGCTTCGAGGCGACGCACGGCACCGCACCGAAGTACGCCGGGCTCGACAAGGTGAACCCGGGCTCGCTCATCCTGTCGGCCGAGATGATGCTGCGTCACCTGGGCTGGAAGGAGGCGGCCGATCTGGTCATCTATTCAATGGAAGCCGCGATCTGCGACAAGGTCGTCACCTACGATTTCGCCCGCCTGATGGAAGGCGCCGAGGAGGTGAGCTGCTCCGAGTTCGGTGATGCGATGATCGAGCGCATGTAGGCGCACGAACCCGGGCGTGCCGTCAGCATGCGCCGGAGCCGGAAGGGCCCGCCCTCACGAAGAGTGAGGGCGGGCCTTTTCATTTGTGATGCAGGTCATTGCAGCGATACAAATTCAGGCCGCCGTCAGCTTTTGTAAGCGATAAGTAAGATCGATAACCCTATAATGCTTCCGCAGTCATGAGGTCCGGGGCTCCGGCAATCCGGCCTGGCGGCAAAAAAGTGGCTTCATTTCATGAAGAGGAGAGGCAATGGATAACAACAGTTCTGCCTATTGGAAGGCAACGCTGGCACTGTTAACCAAGATCATGATCGTGTGGTTCTTGGTTTCCTTCGGTGCCGGCATCTTGTTTGCGCCTGTGCTCAATAACATCCACCTCGGTGGATATCCATTGGGTTTCTGGTTCGCCCAGCAGGGGTCGATCTACGCCTTCATCGTGTTGATTCTTTACTACGCGAAGAAGATGGGTGATATCGACCGTCAATTCGACGTTCACGAAGAGTAAGGGGACGCTATGGACCTGCAAACAACGACATATCTCTTTGTCGGCGCGAGCTTCGCGCTGTACATCGGGATTGCCATCTGGGCTCGTGCGGGTAGCACGAGCGAGTTCTACGCTGCCGGCGGCAACGTTCACCCCCTGGCCAACGGGATGGCCACCGCGGCGGACTGGATGTCCGCGGCCTCCTTCATCTCGATGGCCGGCCTGATCTCGAACATGGGATACGGCGGCGGCCTGTTCCTGATGGGATGGACCGGCGGTTACGTTCTGCTGGCGATGCTGCTGGCGCCGTACCTGCGCAAGTTCGGCAAGTTCACCGTGCCCCAGTTCATCGGCGACCGCTTCTACTCGAAGACCGCCTCGACTGTTGCCGTGGCCTGCCTGCTGACGGCTTCGCTGACCTACATCATCGGCCAGATGACCGGCGTGGGTGTGGCATTCTCGCGCTTCCTCGGCGTGACCAACGAAGCGGGCATCTACATCGGCATGGCGATCGTGTTCGCGTATGCGGTGTTCGGCGGCATGAAGGGCATCACCTACACCCAGGTGGCCCAGTACTGCGTGCTGATCGCTGCCTACCTGGTGCCGGCAATCTTCATCTCGCTGCAGCTGACCGGCAATCCGATCCCGCAACTGGGTCTTGGCTCCGACCTCGTGGGCCAGGAAGTTTCGCTGCTGGCGAAGCTGGACCAGGTGGTGACGGAACTCGGCTTCGGTCAATACACGACCTCGGTGCCGGCGAACAGCACGCTGAACATGTTCGTCTACACCATGTCGCTGATGATCGGTACCGCCGGTCTGCCGCACGTCATCATGCGATTCTTCACCGTTCCGACGGTCAAGGATGCGCGTACGTCGGCCGGCTGGGCGCTGATCTTCATCGCGCTGCTGTACACGACCGCTCCGGCGGTCGCGGCGATGGCCAAGATGAACCTGATCGGCACCGTCAATGCGGGTGCTTTGACCACCGCCAACGCCTTCGCCACCGAGTCCGCCCTGCCGTACGAAGAGCGTCCCGACTGGATGAAGCGCTGGGAAACCACCGGCCTGCTGAAGTTCGAGGACAAGAACGGTGACGGCCGCATCCAGTACTACAACGACAA
>JBFGUQ010000387.1:0-3032 GCA_041565515.1 Rhodocyclaceae bacterium
GCACGGCGCCGTAGCCGTAGTCGCTCAGCACCGCGGCTACGATGTAGGCGTCCTGGACTTGCTTGTTCATCACCTGATTCCTTCGCGATTGCATTGAACCACCGGCTCGCTGCGGCGGCGAGCCGGGCATCTGTGCTCAATTGCGCAGCGGCTTGCCGGTTTCCAGCATGTGGGCGATGCGCTGTTGCGTCTTTTCCGTCTTCAGCAGTTCGACGAACTGCGCGCGCTCGACATCGAGAATCCACTGCTCGCTCACGCGCCTGCCCGAATCGACCTCCCCGCCGCAGAGCGCCGTCGCCGCGGCCTTCGCGACCTTGTAGTCGTGAGCCGAGATGAAGCCGCCCTCGGCCATGTTCACCAGCATCAGCTCGCAGGTCGCAATGCCGTTGCGCCCGGCCACGACGACCGCGGTATCGGGCAGGGGCGCTCGCCAGCCGGCTTCGGCCATCGCCCGGGCGCGCCGGATCGCGACGTAGGGCAGTTCGCCGGCGTTGAGGACGATATCGTCCGCCGCCTTGCCGAATCCGAGCTGCACCGCCTCGATCCCGCTCTTGGCGACGCTTGCCATGGCGATGGCTTGAAACGCGTTCTGAATGAAGGGGAACACGTCGCCACCGGCTGCGCGCCGCGCCATCGCGTGCGCCTGCAGGGCGAACTCCTTGCTGCCGCCACCGGCCGGTATCAGCCCCACGCCGGCCTCGACCAGCCCGACGTAGCTCTCCAGCGCGAGCACGCGGTGAGCGGCGTGCATGGCGAATTCGCAGCCACCGCCGAGCGCCATGCCCTGCACCGCCGCCACCACCGGCACCTGGGCATGCTTGATCGCCATCGAGGTGCGCTGGAATTTGGCCACCATGCGCTCGAGCAGGTCGAACTGGCCGGCATCGCAGGCCTGGGCGACCTGTTGCAGGTTGGCACCGACGGCAAACGGTGCCTCGTGCCAGATCACCAGGCCGTCGAGCTCGGTCTCGGCGCGGCCGATCGCCTCGAGCATGCCGTCCATGACCTCGTCGCCGATGCTGTGCATCTTCGAGACGATCGACACGATGCCGATGCGCGCGTCCTGGTCCGGTCGACACCACAGCCGCACGCCGGGGTTCTCCCACAGGGTCTGGCCGCGTTCGGCGCGGGCCTCGCCGAGCACCCGATCCGGGTAGAGCTGGCGCTGATAAACGGGCAACGCGGAGCGTGCTCGAAGCGCTGCCGTGGCGGCGCTGAACGAGCCGCCGGGCTCGTGCACGCCCTGGCGCTCGAACACCCAATCGGGCAGGGGCACAGGGGCCATCGCCCGGTCGTGCTCGATATCCTCCCTGATCATGCCGGCGATCTCGCGCCAGCCAGCCGCCTGCCAGGTCTCGAACGGCCCCTGCGCCCAGCCGAAACCCCAGCGCATCGCCAGGTCGACGTCGCGCGCGTTGTCGGCGATGTCCCCCAGATGCACGGCGCAGTAGTGGAACACGTCGCGGAAGATCGACCACAGGAACTGCGCCTGCGGATGAGGGTGCGCCGCCAGCTCCGCGAACTTCTCCACCGGGTCCTTCAGCGCGAGGATCTCGTCCACGTCGGGAAACATCTCGGCGCCGCTTTCGCGGTAGTCTCGCTTCGCCGGGTCGAGCACGAAGATCTTCTTGCCCTCCTTGCGGTAGATGCCGGCCCCCGTCTTCTGCCCGAGCGCCCCGCGCCCGATCAGGTCCTGCAGCCAGTCGGGCGTCCTGAAGTGCGCATGCCAGGGGTCCTCGGCCAGGGTCGCCTGCATGGTGCCGAGCACATGCGCCAGGGTGTCGAGCCCGACCAGGTCGGCTGTGCGGAAGGTAGCGCTCTTGGGGCGACCGATGCGCGGGCCGGTGAGCAGATCGACCTCGTCGAAGCTCAGGCCGAGGCGCGCGGTATGGTGCAGCACGGCAAGGATCGAGAACACGCCGACGCGATTGGCGACGAAGTTGGGCGTATCCTTCGCACGCACGACGCTCTTGCCGAGGCGCGAGCTCAGCCAGCTTTCCAGTTCGTCGAGCATCGCCGACTCGGTGTCGGCGGTCGGGATCAGTTCCACCAGCGGCATGTAACGCGGCGGGTTGAAGAAGTGGATGCCGCAGAAGCGGCCGCGACGCTCCGGCGGCATGCCGGCCGACAGCGCGCCGATCGACAGCCCCGAGGTGTTCGACGCGAAGACCGCCCCCGGCTTCAGGTGTGGCGCGACCTTGGCATAGAGGTCGAGCTTCCACTCCATCTTCTCGGCGATCGCCTCGATCACGAGATCGCACTCGCCGAGCCGGGCCAGATCGCTGCCGTAGTTGGCAGGCTCGACATGTCCAACCCGGTCCCGGGCCGCGAACGGCGCCGGATCCATCTTCTTCAGGGCGGCCAGCGAGCCGGTGACGATGGCGTTGGCCTCGCCCTCCTTCGCCGGCAGATCGAAAAGAACCACGGGCAGGTCGGCGTTGGCGCAATGCGCGGCAATCTGCGCGCCCATCACGCCGGCACCGAGCACCGCGACCTTGCGGACAATGAAACGGCTCATTCAGTCCTCCGCTTTCGGATAGGGGGCTTCTTCTGCAGGGGGCGGGTCGGCCCGCCCGCCGGCAACGTGTCGGAAACCGCTGGAGCTCGACACGGCGGGGCACGAGGCCCCGCCACTCAAGCCTAGTCGGAAACGATCAGAAGACCATCGAATACTGTGCGCCGACGATCCATACGCTCGAGTCGTACTCGCCTGTGACGCGCCCGCGGCCAAGTGCGGACTGGTCGTTGTCGATCTTCGTGTCAGGCACGTAGAGGTAGGCCACGCCGAGGTCGACGCTGGCGGCCTTGCCGGCCTTCCACTGCCCGCCGAAGCTGAACCAGGTACGGTCGTTGTCCGGCAGGGCGGTCAATCGGGTGCTGGCATTTCTGACCGGCGTCTGGTCGAAGGCAATGCCGGCCTTCAGCTTCCACGCATCGTTGAGCTGGTAGTTGGCGCCGAGGGCGACGCGCCAGGTGTCCTGGAACTTGGCGTCCAGGGTCTGCACCGTCACGCCGCTGAGCGGCCCCGACGC
>JBFGUQ010000388.1:0-3025 GCA_041565515.1 Rhodocyclaceae bacterium
CGCCATTCGGTGCGCGACGAGCTCGCGCCCGGGGATGTCGGCTACGCGCGGCCGATCAACGCGCTTGGCGAGCGCCTGGCGCGAGAGTTCGGTACTGCGCTGCAGGGGCGCCTGCGAGCCCTGCACTCGAGCCCGGTCCAGCGCTGCCTGCATACGGCCGAGATCCTGCGCGAAGCGGCGAATCCCGGCCTCGAGATCGTCCAGGATCGCATGCTCGGCGACCCGGGCGCCTACGTGCTCGACGCGCAACTGGCATGGAAGAACTGGGAGCGGCTCGGCAGCCTGGGCATCATGGAGCATCTGGTGTCGACCAACGAGCCCCTTCCAGGCACCGCACCCGCCGACGTGGGCGCGCGCGCCCTGGTCCGGCACATGCTCGCGGTTGCCGAAATCGCCGCCGGCCTGCACGTCTTCGTCACCCACGACATCCTCGTCGCTGCGACCGCGGCCCGCTTCCTCGGTACGCCGGCCGGTCCGGCGCGATGGCCCCGCTATCTCGAGGCCGCCTTCTTCTGGCGCGACGCGGCCGGACTGCATGCCGCCTATCGCGAACAACACCGCCACGGCATTGCCGACCTGTCCTGAACTCGGAGCGAGCGCGGCGCCCACGGTCGGGCGCCCGTCGCGCGCAAGCTTCTCTTGCAAGCGACGGCCGAGCCAGTACACTCGAGCGCTCGAGTCGCACCTCCCGCGAAGCCCCCATGCCCCTATCCCTGCGTGACTACTCCATGCCCGAGCTCGAGGCCTTGCTGCGCGACATCGAGGCGGCGTTAGGCGCGGCAGAAGAGGCGGAACGCGCTCTGGCCGCGCCCGTAAACGTCGTCGCCGCGGCCTTGCCCCCGGACGACAAGCCTGCGATCGCGCGCAAGCGCCTGAGCCCGCGCCCGGTGATCGTCCCGGCCCAGGCCGGGGAGGCCGAGCCCGCGCCGGCGCTGAAAGCGCTCGAGTCGGCCGTCGCCCTCGCCGTGCCGGCGCTGGAGCCCCCTGCCCCGCTACCGATCAAGTACATGCACCCCGCCAACCGCAACATGACCTGGACCGGCGAAGGCCCGCAGCCGCTGTGGATGACCGCGTACTTCGCCCATGGCGGCTCCTGGTCGGCGCTGGAAAACACGGCGGCGAAGCTCGCTCCGCGCAAGCGCTGAAGCCGCCCCGTGCCTCGCGTACCGAGCTTCCTGCCGAATGGCTTCGCCTTCGTCGATATCGAGACCACCGGGGGGCCGGCGCAGCGCGAATCGATCACCGAGATCGGCATCATCGAGGTCGATGAGGACGGCGTGCGCGAATGGTCGAGCCTGGTACGCCCCGGCATGCGGATCCCGGAACACATCGAGCGACTGACGGGTATCTCGAACGAGATGGTGGCCGATGCGCCCCGCTTCGCCGAGCTCGCCGACACCGTGTTCGACCGTCTGGACGGGCGGCTCTTCGTCGCCCACAACGCGCGTTTCGATCATGGCCACCTGCGGGCGGCGTTTCGCCGAGTCGGCCTGGACATGCGCCCGCGCGTGCTGTGCACGGTGAAGCTTTCGCGCCGCCTGTTCCCCGAGCACCGCCGCCATAGCCTGGACCACCTGATCGAGCGCCATGGCCTCGGCGTCAGCGAGCGCCACCGGGCGCGGGGCGACGCCCACCTGCTGTGGCAATTCTGGCAGCGTCTGCACGAGCGCTTCCCGCCCGGCCGCATCGACGAGGCGGTGCGCGAACTCATCGGCCAGCCCAGCCTGCCGCCTCATCTGGATGCGGCACAGATCGACGACATTCCCGACGGGCCAGGGGTGTATCTGTTCCATGGCGAGAACGACCTGCCGCTCTACATCGGCAAGAGCACCCGGCTGCGATCGCGGGTGCTGTCGCATTTCAGTGCCGATCATTTCAGTGACCGCGAACTGAGCCTGAGCCAGCAGGTGAGGCGCATCGACTGGATCGAGACCGCCGGCGAGCTCGGCGCGCTGCTCAAGGAAGCCGAGCTGATCAAGCGCCTGCAGCCGACGCACAACCGCCGCCTGCGCCGCAGCCGCGAGCTGTGCACCTGGCGCCTGAGCGCCGATCTCGTCGGCGACTGGCAGCTCGAACTCGTGCATGCCGGCGAGCTCGACTTCGGCCGGCAGGACTCGCTGTACGGCTTCTTCCGCAGCCGGCGCGAGGCGATGAAGCGGCTGCGGGCCCTCGCTGCCGAGCATGCGCTGTGCCCGCCACTGCTGGGACTGGAGCGACGCGTCCCCGGCGAGCGCTGTTTCGCCTTCCAGCTCAAGCGCTGCCGTGGCGCCTGCGGCGGCCACGAGTCGGCCCAGGCGCATGCCCTTCGCCTGATCGAGGCGCTGCATGCACTGAAGGTGGAGTGCTGGCCGCATGACGGCCCGATCGGCATCCGCGAGGGCGGGACGATGCATGTCGTCGACGCCTGGCGCTACCTGGGGGCCGCGCAGGACGACGCATCGCTCGAAGAGATCCTGTCTTCGGGCCGCCCGCACTTCGATCTGGACATCTACCGCATCCTCGTCAAGGCGCTCGGGCGGACGGCACCGATCCGGCTCGATGCGCTCGTTCCGGGCCGGTGAACCCGACAACGAAAACGAACGACACGAACAGATGAGCGAACAAAGAGAACGACTCAAGGTGCTGTGCGCCGGTATCTTCAGCCTGATCCTGTCGATGGGCGTTGCCCGGTTTTCCTACACGCCGCTGCTGCCGCTGATGCAGCAGCAGGCCGGACTCGGTGTCGCCGAGGCCGGCTGGCTGGCGGCGATCAACTACGCAGGCTATCTATGCGGCGCCGTGGTCGCCGCCTCGATCAGCGACCTCGTCCTGAAGGATCGCCTCTACCGCTACGGCCTGGTCGTGGCCGTCCTCAGCACCGTGCTCATGGGCCTGAGCACCGACATCACCGTGTGGGCGCTGTCGCGCTTCGTCGCCGGCCTGAGCAGTGCCGCCGGCATGCTGCTGGGCACCGGCCTCATCCTCAACTGGCTGATCCGCCACAACCACCGCAGCGAACTGGGCATCCACTTCGTCGGCATCGGCA
>JBFGUQ010000389.1:0-3008 GCA_041565515.1 Rhodocyclaceae bacterium
ACGTACTCGACCGTGGTCTGCGGCAGCGACGCGCGCACGAACCAGTCCAGGCGATCGCACTTGGTCGGCTCGAGGATCACGGGCTCGCCATCCCAGCGCGCCGCACGCAGGAAGAAATCGATGCGATTGGTATCCGACAGCCGATGCACGACACCCATCCAGGTGAGCCCGCCGACGTCCACCCGCAGCCCCGTCTCTTCCCGGACCTCACGCTCGGCCGCCTCGAACACCGACTCTCCGGGCTCGACGTGTCCGCCGGGCAGACTGTAGCGGCCGTCGAAGAAGCCCGTCCCCGAGCGCCGCATCAGCAAGACGCGGCCATCGCGCTCGCAGACGACGTGGACGCCGGTCGGGATGCCCGGGTGTCGCATCAATGCTTGCCGGTGCTGCCGAAGCCGGCGCCACCGCGCCCGCTGGCGTCGAAATCCTCGACCACGTTCAGGTCAACCTGGAGCACCGGCACCACCACCAGTTGAGCAATGCGCTCCATGGGCTGGATCGTGAAACTGCCGCGACCACGGTTCCACACCGACACGAAGATCTGGCCCTGGTAGTCGGAATCGATCAGGCCGACCAGGTTGCCGAGGACGATGCCGTGCTTGTGGCCGAGCCCGGAACGCGGAAGCACCATCGCTGCCAGCCCGGGGTCGGCCAGATGAATCGCCAATCCACTGGGAACCAGCGTGGTCTCGCCCGGATGCAGGGTGATCGATGCCGCCAGACAGGCACGCAGGTCGAGCCCCGCCGATCCATCGGTCGCGTAGGCCGGCGGATGCGTTTTCAATCGCTCATCCAGCAGTTTGACGTCCATTCGATGCATGTTCCCACTCCCTTAGCGAATCCGGCCGCGCATTGCGGTGTTGATGCCGACCAGGCCAGCCTCAGCGCGAGCCGGCCAGCAATCCCGCCAGATGGGCGACGATCGCGTGCGCCACCACCGCCTTGGATGCCCGCGGCAGCGGGTGACGGCCGGCATCGTCATACAGGATGACGGTATTGTCGTCGCCGCCCATGCCGTCGCTGACGAGGTTGCCCACCAGCATCGGCAGGCGCTTCTTGCGCCGCTTGCCCTCGGCATAGGCGTCGAGGTCCCGGCTCTCGGCGGCGAAGCCGACACAGAACGGGGCGTTCGGCAGTGCCGCCACCTCGGCGAGGATATCGGGGTTGGGCGTCAGCGTCAGCGTCAGCGTCTCGCCTGACTTCTTCAGCTTGTGTTCCGCGCTCTCGAGCGGCCGGTAGTCGGCCACCGCCGCGACGCCGATGAATACATCCGCACCGGGCAGGGCCTCGAATACCGCCGCGCGCATCGCCAGCGCGCTGTCGGCCCGGACCCGGCGCACGCCGGCGGGCACGGCCTGCGCCACCTGGCCGCTGACCAGCACGACCTCGGCTCCGGCCTGAGCGCAGGCGCGCGCCAGCGCATACCCCATCTTGCCCGAACTGATGTTGGTTATTCCGCGGACGGGGTCGATCGCCTCGAAGCTCGGCCCCGCGGTCATGACGATCTTGCGCCCGGCCAGCCGCTTCGGCACGAAGAAGCCCTCGAGCTGCTCCACCAATTCCTCGGGCTCGAGCATCCGCCCCATGCCGACCTCGCCGCAGGCCTGGTCGCCCGCGCCCGGCCCGAACACGCCGACGCCATCGTCGCGGATCAGCGCCATGTTGCGCCGGGTGGGCGGCGAATCCCACATCTGGCGGTTCATCGCCGGCGCGACAATCAGCGGCACGTCGCGCGCCAGACACAGCGTCGTCAGCAGGTCGTTGGCGTGCCCATGCGCCAGGCGGGCGATGAAGTCCGCCGTTGCCGGCGCCACCAGGATGGCGTCGGCATCACGCCCGAGATCGATGTGGGCCATGTTGTTCGGCATGCGCGGGTCCCACAGGTCGGTCCACACGGTATTGCCCGAAAGGGCCTGGTAGGTGACCGCGGCAACGAAGCGCGCCCCGCCCTCGGTGAGCACGACATGAACGTCCGCGCCCGCCTTGCCCAGCAGGCGCACGAGTTCGGCGGCCTTGTAGGCCGCGACGCCGCCCGTGACGCCCAGAAGAATCTTCCTGCCCTGTAGCTCGCTCATGACATTCAAGTAAAATGGCCTCGGCATTCACCGCGGCGGATTCACACGACCGGTGACGGACGACGCGACGCACCGCCACCCCCAAAAGAAACCACACCCAGGGCAGGATACGACCATGGCAATCACCGACTGGCCCGAAACCGAGCGCCCGCGAGAGAAGCTGTTGTCTCGCGGCCCAACGGCCCTCTCGGACGCGGAACTGCTGGCGATCTTCCTGCGTGTGGGCATCCGCGGCCAAAGCGCAGTCGACCTCGCCCGCAGCCTCATCGGCCGTTTCGGCAGCCTCACGCAACTATGCAACGCCAGCGCCGACGCTTTTGCCTCCGTGCCCGGCATGGGGCTCGCGAAGTATGCACAACTGCAGGCGGTGATGGAACTGGCGCGCCGCGCGCTCGCCGAAACACTGGTCGCGCGCGATCTGCTCGACTCGCCCCAGGCCGTTCGCGACTGGCTCCGCCTGCGCCTGGGGCACCTGCCCCACGAAATCTTCTGCGTAATGCTGCTCGACGCCCGGCACTGCCTGATCGATGCGGTCGACATGTTCCGTGGCACGCTGACCCAGACCAGCGTCTATCCGCGCGAAGTCGTGAAGATCGCAATCGAGCGCAACGCTGCTGCGGTCATCTTCGCCCACAACCACCCGTCGGGGGCCACCGAGCCGAGCGCCGCCGACGAAATGCTCACACGCACGCTCAAGGACGCACTCGCGCTGGTCGATGTCCGCGTTCTCGATCATTTCGTCGTCCCTGCGCAGGGCGCCCCGGTCTCTTTCGCCGAGCGCGGCCTGCTCTAGCGCGCCCGCCATGCTTGGTGCGCGACGACAATCTCGCCGCGAGGCCCGCCTCCTGCAAACAAGCCTTGCCTTGAGCGGGGATCCTGCAGTATCCTCCGTCGTTTTCCGAATTCAGATTCCCTGGAGCATCATTATGGCTC
>JBFGUQ010000390.1:0-2987 GCA_041565515.1 Rhodocyclaceae bacterium
CGGCAGGCTATCGCTTCCCCGCGCACGCGCGCACTGTTGCCGACATGCAGAACCTGGCGCATGCGATGCGGCTGCGCGACTATTGCGCCGATCGGCGCGTCCCCGATGTCTTCGTGCGCGAACGCCTGCGTCGCTTCGCCGAACTGACCGGGCGCGAGGAGACCTGCTCGACCCTGCTCGACTACTGAGAAGTCTTCCCCACGAAGGCAGCGAACTCGGGCGCCGGCATCGGCCGGCCGAACAGGGGACCCTGCTGGAGATGACAGTCGAGGGCGCACAGGAAGGCCTGCTGGGCGGCATCCTCGACGCCGCGCGCGAAGACCTCCAGGCCGAGGGTTCCCGCCATCGTGGCGATGGCCTCCACGATGGCCTCGCACTCCTCGCTCTTGCCCACGCCGCGCACCAGTGCCGGATCGATCTTGATCGCCTTGACCGGGTAGCGCCGCAGGCGCGGGATCGAGGACAGGCCGCGGCCGTAGTCGTCGATCGCCAGCCTGACCCCCATCGCCGCGACCGCCTGCAGCGTGTCGAGCAGCCGGGCGCCTTCGCGCTCGAGCACCTGCTCGTCGAGGTCGAGCTCGAGACGCTCGGGCGCCAGGCCGGCGGCGGCGAGCGCCGCCCCGACGCGGTCGGGAAAATTGCCGTGCGTGATCTGCTCGACCGACACGTTGACCGTGACGAGAGGCGAATCCGCGCTGCCGCAAGGCCAGTCGCGCGCCTGGCGGCAGGCGTCCTGCAGCACCCAGTCGCCGATGCGCCGGATCAGCTCGCCGTCGCGGACCGCGGCGATGAAGCGGCGGAAGGGCAGCAGGCCGAGGTCGGGGTGCTGCCAGCGCAACAAGGCCTCGCCCGCGCGCACCCGGCCGCTGCGGGCATCGACCAGCGGCTGGAAGTGCACCGCGAACTGATTGCGTTCGAGCGCGAGGCGAAGCCCCGTCTCGAAGTGGCCGTGGTCGGAGCTGCGGGCGCCTGCGCCGCAGTGCTGGTAGTTGTTGCCCCCCATCCGGCGGGCATGATCGAGGGCCTGCCTCGCATTCGGTAGCAGCGAATCCAGGCCGCGCCCATCCTGCGGGAAGAGGGCCGTCCCGATGCTGGCCGTGAGCTGAATCTCCCGGGAGCCGGCGTGAAAGGGAAGGGCGAGGGCGGCGAGCATCGCCTCGGCGCGGCGCCCGACCTCGCTGGCGAGGTCGATGTCCGGCAGCAGCGCCAGGAAGCTGTCACTGTGCTCGCGCGCGACCAGGCCATTGCGCCCCGCCGCCGCCGACAGACGGCGAGCGACCTGCTGCAGCAGGGCATCACCGGCGTCTTCGCCGTGCTCGCTGTTCGCCGCTTCGAAATTGTCGATGTCGATGCGCAGCAGGCCGATGCTGCTGCGGCGTTCGACCGCGTGTGCCGCAGCGTCCTTGAAGCGGGATTCGAAGAGCTTGCGATTCGGCAGTCCGGTCAGGATGTCGTGACAGGCCAGATACATCGCGCGCGCATCGGGCGGGGGCTGCATGGCAGCGCTTGCCGGGTGCGCGGGCCTGCCCCGCGGCGATGGCGTGGTCGCTGCCGTGCCGGCCGGGCTGATGACCAGGGCGTGGATGCCTGGTCTAAGCCGCGGCGCGACCATGTAGCGAAGTTCGCGCTGGCTGCCGTCGGGCAGGGCGAAGGGCAGCACGCCCCGCCTGTCGCCTGCGATGAAGAGTCGCGAGCGGGCGTCGAGAAAGGCGCGCTCGGAGGGGAAGAGTTCGGCCAGTGGCCGACCCGCCACCTGGCGGTAGTCGCGCCCGAGCAGGCGGCAGGCCGCGCTGTTGGCGTCGAGGATGACCTCGTCGCCGGTGATGATCAGGCCTTCGTCGAGCAGTTCGAGCAGGGCGAGGTAGACGCCGGTCTCCGCGCCCTCGGACAGGTCGGGCACGAAGGGTTCGGCGGGATCGTCTTTGCCTCCGGGGCGTCCGGAGGGCTTGGCTGGCGGCTTCATCGACAAGGGATCGAGCACTCGAGGGCGTGATTGCCAGATTACGCGAGTGCCGCCCCTCGCCGAGGGCGGAATAGCCGGGCTTGGCGGCCCTATTTCCGCCCCAGGCCGCCGAGCAGGGCGGCGATCGGTCGCTGTCCGCGCCGCAGCGGGTCGGGCTTGGCGGCCGCCGATGCGGTGGGCTGAACCTCGCCGCCGCTGGCGACGGTGGCGGAAGGCGAGGGTTCATAGGGCTTGCTGAAGTCGAAGCCGTCGGCGGCGACGGTGGACCTGGGCCGCCGCCCAGCGCCGTGTGGCGATGCCGAGCCTGGGCTTGTCCGCTCCCTCGCGGGGCGCTCGCGCGACGGAGTGCGGCCCTCGCGCTGCGGTTCGGCAGCCGCGCTCGAGCGCCGTCCGCGACCACCGCGCGAACCGGCTTCGAAGAACTCGGGTTCCGGGTCGAAGCCGGGCACGATCTCCTGCGGGATCTCGAGCTTGATCAGTTTCTGGATCTCGGCCAGCCAGTGCTTCTCCTCTGCGCACACCAGCGAGATCGCATTGCCCTGGTGCCCGGCGCGGCCGGTGCGGCCGATGCGGTGCACATAGTCCTCGGCTGTATGCGGCAGCTCGAAGTTGATGACGAAGGGCAGTTCGTCGATGTCGAGACCGCGCGCGGCGACGTCGGTGGCGACGAGCACCCGCAGCTTGCCGGCCTTGAACGCCTCGAGCGTGTCGGTGCGCTGCTGCTGGCCCTTGTCGCCGTGGATCGCATCGGCCGAAACGCCGCTGCGCTCGAGAAAATGCGCCAGCCGTCCGCAGGCGATCTTGGTGTCCACGAAGACCAGCGCCTGGGTGTCGGGCTTGTGGCGCAGCAGGTGCGCGAGCAGGTTGCGCTTCATGCCGTGCGAGACGGGATGGACAACGTGGGTGATGGTCTCGGAAACCATGTTGCGCCGCGCCACCTCGATCAGCTGCGGGTTCTTCAGCATCTGGTCGGCGAGCTTCTTGATTTCGTCCGAAAAGGTGGCCGAGAACAGCAGGCTCTGAC
>JBFGUQ010000391.1:0-2986 GCA_041565515.1 Rhodocyclaceae bacterium
AGCATGCCGGCCGCCATCAACTGGATGTGGGGGTCGATGTAGGCGTGGGTGGGAATGCTGAAGCGGAAGAACTTGTGCTGGCCGTCGAGGGCCGCCACGCTCGAATTGCCCACGCCGAAGAGCTCGATGCGCTGCGCGGCCGCGAGCAGGCCGATGGCACGGTCGACCGCGGCCGTATCCAGGTTGTCGCGCAGTTTCACGATCGCCGACGTGGTGTTGTCGAGCACCTTGCCGACCAGCTCGGTGGTGGAATCACCGACCCGCACCTGGCTGTGGCGCACCGGAACCGCGCCGGTCAGGCCCGAGGCCAGCTTGAGCTTGAAGTCCGACAGTCCCTGCATGCCCAGCGAACGGCAGAAACGGATCACCGTGGGCTGGCTGACCTCGGCCTTCGCCGCGATCTCGGCCACCGGATCGTTGAGCATGCTGCGCGGCTGCTCGAGCGCCAGCGTCGCCACCCGCCGTTCGGCCGGGGTGAACTTCGGCATGGCCTCGCGGATGCGATCCAGCAGCATCCCTGAGCCTGCGCTGTCCTGCAGGTGGTTGCGCAAGACCTCGGCCGCGCCGACCAGCGAGGAGCGGTCGGAGAGAATCATGTAGGTCGGCACCGAGGCGGCGAAGCCCGACAGCCGCCCCTTGTTCTCGAACGCGCGGCGAAAGCCGGATTTCTCCAGAAAGCCGCCGAGGCGCCTGACGATCGTGCTGCCGAGATAGATGCCCCCGGTGGCGTTGAGCGTGACCGCCAGATTGGCCGCCACCGTGCCGAGCATCTCGCACAGGCAGTTCAGGGCCCGCACGCAGGTCTCGTCGCTCCCGTTCAGCGCATGCTCGATGATCTCCTCGGCGCCCGACACCGTCGCCGGCCTCGTCCCGCCGGCATCCGCGGCCAGCGCCTCGTGGATCAACTCCAGCCCGGAGGCGGACACCAGGCGCTCGGCCGACACGTGCGCAAAGCGCTTCCACGCATGCTGCAGCACCTTCAGCTCGGTTTCGTTCGAGGGCGAGAAGCTGACATGGCCGCCCTCGGAGGCGAGCGCGATCCAGCGTTCGCCATTCGGAATCAAGGCCGAGGCCCCGAGGCCGGTGCTGGCGCCGATGAGGCCGATGACACCGTCGGAGACGACACTGCCGCGACCGATCTGGCGCCGTTCGTCGGCATGCAGACGCGGCAGCGCCATCGCCATCGCCATGAAGTCGTTGACCGCCAGCAGGGTCTGCAGGCCGAGCGCCCGACGGACCTCCTCGATCGAGAAGGTCCAGTCCAGGTTCGTCATGCGCACGAGGTCACCCACGATCGGGGTCGCCACCGCCATTGCCGCATGCAGGGGGGCCGGCCCATCCACCTCGGCCAGATAGCGACGGCAGACCTCCAGCAGCCCGGCGTACTCGCTACAGGTGAAACTCATCGCCTGCTCGAAGCTGCCGGGCGCCACTTCGAGGGCGAAGCGCGCGCGGTTGGCGCCGATGTTGGCGATCAGGCGCGGGCCACCGCCAAAGGCCTGGCCGCGCACAGGTGCCGCCTGATCTTCGAGCTGAACCATGTCCGATCGCCCTCCGTTCCGCATCTGCCCGGCGCTCGCCGCGTACGCCTGCCTTACTTCGAGCGCAATTGCGAGGCGGCGCGGGCGCGGCGACCGATTTCGTCCCAGTCGCGCGCGCGCACGAGCGCATCCGGTGCCAGCCACGACCCGCCGACACACATGACGTTGGGCTGGGCGAGGAACTCCCCGGCATTTTCGGGCGAAACGCCGCCGGTCGGGCAGAAGCGCAGATCGGGCAGCGGGCCGAACAGCGCCTTGAGCATGCCCACGCCCCCGGCCTGCTGCGCCGGAAACAGCTTCAGGCGCGAGAAGCCGCTCTCGGCCGCGGTCATCGCCTCCGACGCCGTCATGACGCCGGGCAGGAGCGGGAACGCCGAGTCCTTCGCGGCGGCGATGAGGTTCGGCGTCAATCCCGGCGACACCGCGAAGCTCGCGCCGGCGCGCTCGACCGCGGCCAGAAGCTCCGGCGAGGTCACCGTGCCGGCGCCCACCACCGCTTCCGGCAGCGCTTCGGCCAGGCAGGAGATCACCGCGAGCGAGTTGGGCGTGCGCAGCGTCACCTCGAGCACGCGCACCCCGTTGTCGACCAGCGCCCGCGCCAGCGGCACCGCGTCGGCCACGTCGTTGATCACCAGCACCGGCATGACCGGCCCCAGCCCCAGAATATTGTCCAGCGTCTTCGTCTTCGAATCCATGATCGACCTCAAGTGGTGGTGTTTGTGCAGATGTCAGGCAGGCAGCCCGAAAGTCATCGCGCCCTGTTCGGCTCCCGTCACGGCGGTGCGGAAGCTGCCGAAGAGTTCGCGGCCCATGCCGAACTGATTGCCCGACAAGTCGGGCTGCGCGGGTTCGCGCGCCGCAAGCTCCGCCGCGCTCAGCTTGACCTCGAGCGCGCCGGTCTCGGCATCGACGCGGATGATGTCACCGTCGCGCAGGCGCGCCAGCGCGCCGCCGTCGCAGGCCTCCGGCGTGACATGGATTGCCGCCGGCACCTTGCCCGATGCCCCGGACATGCGACCGTCGGTCACCAGCGCCACGCGCTGGCCGTTGTCGAGCAGGTTGGCAAGGGTCGGCGTCAGGCCATGGAGTTCGGGCATGCCGTTCGCCTTGGGCCCCTGGAACCGCACCACGGCGACGAAGTCTCCGCCGAGCTGACCCGCCTTGTATGCCTCGATCAGCGCCTCCTGCGTGCTGAAGATCCGGGCAGGCGCCTCGATCACCCGCAGGTCCTCGCTCACCGCCGAGACCTTGGTCACGGCGCGGCCGAGGTTGCCGTCGAGCACCTTCAGCCCACCATCGCTGGAGAACGGCTTCTCGGTAGTGGTCAGCACGCTGGGGTCCCCGCTCTGGGCCGGACCCGCCACCCATTTCACTTCCCTTCCCTCGAGCACAGGCTGCTTGCGGTAATGCGACAGGCCCTTGCCGACCACGGTGTCGACGTCCTC
>JBFGUQ010000392.1:0-2980 GCA_041565515.1 Rhodocyclaceae bacterium
CGAAGCGGCCGATACTGGCGAAGGCCAGGAAACGGAGCCCGCCGCCGCTGCTGCGGAGGCCGCCGGGGCCTCGTCGGAAGGTGGCCCCGGCCCCGGTGCCGACGAAGGCGAGGAAGCGGCACGGACCGCGCGCCGCGGCGACGATACGCGCTAGGGCTTCGCATCAGGGGCCGCCGGGCGCCGGGAGCTTCGCCACGGCTCGGGCGCCCGCGGCTTGTCCGCGCGCGGCCGAACTTTGCCACGACGGCCACGTCGTAACGGGCATGTCTGCCCGCTTTCGCCTCGTTCTCGCCTGCCTGCTGCTGGCCCTGTCGACCGGCGGTTGCGGCCTGCGCTTCGCGTACACCCAGCTCGACTGGTTGCTGCCCTGGTATCTGCGCGACTACGTCACCCTCGATGCCGGCCAGCGCACCGCGTTCGACACGCGTCTGGCCGCGAAGCTCGACTGGCACTGCCGCATCCATCTCCCCGAGTATGCGACCTGGCTGCGCCGGGCCGAGGCGCAACTGGGCGCCGGACCGGTGAGCGTGCGGGACCTCGAGCGCTATGCCGGGCAGGCCGAGCGCTTCTGGAACGAACTGATGGTCGAGATCGCCCCGGATGCGCGCTCGATGCTCGCCGGACTCAGCGACGATCAGGTCGCCGAGCTCGCCGGGCGACTCGAGGAGCGCATGCGCGAGAGCCGGGCGGAGTTCCTCGAGGGCAGCGCCCGGACGCTGCGCGAGAAGCGCATCGACCGGATGGAAGACCGGTTGCGGCGCTGGTTCGGCCGCCTCACCCCCGAGCAGCGCCAGCTGGTCGCCGACTGGAGCGACGCGATCGCGCCGTCCACCGCCCGATGGCTCGACAACCGGGCGCGATGGCAGGGGCAACTGGTGGACGCGCTGCGTCTGCGCGGCGAGCCCGCGGCGTTCGGCGCCCGTATCGATGAGCTGCTGATGGCGCCGCAGCGCTCGTGGTCGCCGGAGTACCGCCGCCAGGTCGAGCGCAATCGCGCGCGCACGCTCGCCCTGCTGGTCGATCTCCACCGCAGCGCGACGCCCGCGCAGCGTGCCCGCGTGGTCGCGGAAGTCGGAGACCTTGCCGTGCAGTTCGAGCAACTCGCCTGCGCCGGCCCTGGCGCCGTCGCGACTGCGACGCACTAGGCGGCGCTCGCCTCCCCCGCGTGGAGGACCGATAATCGCCGTCCGACCTTCCTCGATGGACGCCGCAGATGACCCAGCACGATCAGCTCGACCGCCTTGCCATCGGCCTGATGGTCCTGTTCTGCACGATCTGGGGGCTGCAGCAGGTGGCGATCAAGCTCGGCAGCGTCGGCATCTCGCCGGTGTGGCAGGCGGCATTGCGCTCGGCCGGCGCAGCGCTGCTGGTACTGGCCTGGGCCCGGCTGCGCGGGGTGAGGCTGTTCGACCCCGACGGCACGCTCAGGCCGGGGCTGCTGGCCGGGCTGCTGTTCGGCGGCGAGTTCGCGCTGATCTTCATCGGCCTCGAGTACACCACCGCTTCGCGCGGGGTGATCTTCCTCTACACCGCGCCCTTCTTCGTTGCCCTCGGTGCGATCTGGCTGATTCCTCACGAGCGCATGCGCCGCACGCAGTGGGCAGGAATGGTGCTGGCCTTCACCGGGGTGCTGGTGTTGTTCGGCGAGGGTCTGTTCGGCGCGGCGGAAGGGAACTGGGTCGGTGACCTGATGATCTTCCTCGGCGCGATCTCCTGGGCGGGGACCACGCTCACGATCAAGGCCAGCCGGCTCGCGAGCGTGGTGCCGGAGAAGATGCTGATCTATCAGCTCGCGGTGTCGGCCGTCGCCCTGGCGCTGCTGTCGGCGATACTGGGCGAGCCGGGCGTCTTCGCGCCCGCGCCAGCCGTATGGGGCAGCCTCGCCTTCCAGACCGTGATCGTTGCCACCGCCAGCTACCTGGGCTGGTTCTGGCTGATCCGCCACTACCCGGCGACGCGGCTTTCCTCGTTCTCGTTCCTGACGCCGGTGCTGGGCGTGCTGGCGGGCGGGCTGTTGCTGGGCGAGCCACTGACGCCGGCGGTGTTCGCCGCCCTTGCCCTGGTCGGTGCCGGCATCTGGGTCGGCAATCGGCCACCGCGCCGGCGTGCCTGAGCGGGCAATCGGCCGTGGTCGGCGGTCGCGCCGAAGCCCGCCTATATTGTGAGATGACGAGCCGGGCGACAGCCCCGGAGATCTGCCAAGCGGAGAACCCCGATCATGCACCGTCCCAGCGTCGAGTTCTGGTTCGAGTTCGCCAGCACCTATTCCTATCTGTCGGTGATGCGTATCGAGGCTGCGGCTGCCGAGGCCGGCGTCGATGTCGTGTGGCGCCCCTTCCTTCTCGGGCCGGTGTTTCTCGCCCTGGGCTGGAACGACTCGCCCTTCAACATCTATCCGCCCAAGGGCCGCTACATGTGGCGCGACCTCGCACGCCTGGCGGCGAAATACGGCCTGCCCTTCCATATCCCGAGCCGCTTCCCGCGCAATGGCCTGCTGGCCGCGCGGGTGGCCCTGGTCGGTGTCGATGACGGCTGGGTGGCGCGGTTCGCGCGGGCGGTGATGGAGGCGAACTTTGCCGAGGATCGCGAGATCGGCGAGCCGAACGTCATCGGTCGGATCCTGGCCGACCTCGGGCTGCCGGCGGAGGAGACGATCGCCCGTGCCCAGAGCGAGGCGAACAAGCTCGCCCTGCGCTGCCAGACCGAGCGCGCCGCCGAACTGGGGCTGTTCGGCGCGCCGAGCTTTCGCGCCGGCGACGAACTGTTCTGGGGCAACGATCGGCTCGAGGATGCGCTGGAGTGGGCGCGGCGTCCGCACCGGGCCGGGCAGTCGGCCGGCCCGCGCGCCTGATCCAATCTACTTCTTGCCGCCGGCCTGCTCTTCTTCGTAGCGGCGGATGCGTTCGTCGTAACGGGCTCGATCGCGCGCGGCCTGCTCGGCGCGCCTGGCCGCCTCGGCCTCTGCCTTTGCACGCGCAGC
>JBFGUQ010000393.1:0-2978 GCA_041565515.1 Rhodocyclaceae bacterium
CGCACCGGTAAAGAAGACGTCGGGCCGGGCGGCGATGTAGGCCTCCATGCCGAGTTCGGAACCGAAGCTGTGCACCGACTCGACGAAGCCCGCCTCGATCGCCGGAATCAGCGCCGGATGCGGGTTGAGCGCCCAGTTCGTGCAGATCCTGCCCTTGAGGCCGAGCGCCTCGCCGTAGGTCGGCAGCAGCAGCTCGATCGCCGCGGTATCGAAGCCGATGCCGTGGTTGAGCCGCTTCACGCCGTATTCGGCGTAGATGCCCTTGATCACCATCATCGCCATCAGCACCTGGATCTCGGAGATCTGCGCCGGATCGCGGGTGAACAGCGGCTCGATGTAGTTGGGCCTGGGCGCGACGACGACGAAATCGACCCAGTCCGCCGGGATGTCGACCCGCGGCAGGGTGTCGCGCACCTCGTTGACCTGCGCGATGACGATGCCGTTGCGAAACGCCGTGGCCTCGACGATCGCCGGCGTGTCCTCGGTGTTCGGGCCGGTGTACAGGTTGCCGGCGGCGTCGACCGCCTCGGCCGCGATCAGTGCGACGTTCGGCGTCAGGTCGACGAAGTAGCGCCCGAACAGCTCGAGGTAGGTGTGGATGGCGTTGATGCGGATCTTTCCCGCCTCGACCAGCGATGCCAGTCGCGTGCCCTGCGGGCCTGAGAAGGAGAAGTCGATCTCGCCCGCGATGCCCTTGTCGAACAGGGCGGTGTGCTCGGGCAGCGCGACCACCGACTGCAGCATGTGCAGGTCGTGAACCTGCGCCGGGTCCACCTGTGCCAGCGCGCGGGCGAGGAAATCTGCCTGCTTCTGGTTGTTGCCCTCGAGGCAGACACGGTCGCCGGCCTCGATGACGCGCTCGAGCAGGGCCGTCGCATCCTCCGGGCGCACTCGCCGGCCTTCGGCGAGCCCGCCTGCGCGCGCCAGGCGCGCGGCCTTCGAATCGGCGCCTCGACGCCAGTTTCTGTCGTTCATAGTCGTTCCTGGGGTTCGATTCCGGGGAGACGACCGCCCCGGTGCCGGCGCGTCGCTCCCTGGTCCTTCACGAACGTCCTCGACACCGCGCCTGTGCAAGGCGCGGCCCGGTTCGAGGACTGGCGCTTACTGGTAGAACATGTTGGGCAGGAACATCACGATGTCGGGGAAGACCGCGAGCAGCGCGATGTACAGACACATGATCACGATGAAGGGCACGATGCCGCGGGCGATCTCTCCGAACTTGATGTCCGGCGCGATGCCGTTGATGACGAACAGGTTGAGTCCCACCGGCGGCGTGATCAGGCCCAGCTCCATGTTGATCGTCAGGATGATGCCGAACCAGATCGGGTCGAAGCCCGCGGCCAGGATGCCCGGCAGGATCACTGGCGTGACCATCAGGATGATCGCGACCGGCGGCAGGAAGAAGCCCAGCACCAGCAGCAGGATGTTCACCCAGAACAGCAGCGCCCACTTCGACATCTCCAGCGCCACCAGCCATTCGGCCAGGCTCTGGCTGATGCGCAGATAGCTCATGACGTAGGTGAACAGGAAGGCCATCGCGATGATCATCATGATCATGCAGGACTCGCGTGCGGTCCCGGTCAGGATCACCTTGATGTCCTTCCAGTGGTAGCACTGGTACAGCATCGCCACCAGGATCAGCGCGCCGAAGGCGCCCACGCCGGCGACCTCGGACGGCGTGCCGAAGCCGCCATACATCGCGAACATGATCGCCCCGATGAGGATCAGGAAGGGCAGCAGGCGCGGCAAGGCCTCCATGCGCTGTGCCCAGCTGAAGTGCTCCTCGCGCAGCAACTCCGCGCTCTGGGCGTCGCCCATTCCGGCCAGCGCCGCCTTGCGCTCACGGGTGAACTTGAACACCACCCACAGCGCGAACAGCACGGCGAGCAGCACGCCGGGGACGATGCCGGCGATGAACAGCTTGCCGATCGACTGCTCGGCGATGACGCCGTAGATGATCAACGTGATGCTGGGCGGGATCAGGATGCCGAGGGTGCCGCCGGCGGCTATCAGGCCCGAGGCCAGGCCACTCGAATAGCCGCGCTTGCGCATCTCCGGGATGCCCATGCCGCCGATCGCGGCGCAGGTGGCCGGGCTGGATCCGCACAGCGCAGAGAAGATGGTGCACCCGGCGACGTTGGCGACGCCGAGGCTGCCCGGCACCTTGTACAGCCAGCGATACGCCGACTCGTAGAGGTCGACCGCCGCGCGCGTCTTGCCGATTGCCGCGCCCATCAGGATGAAGAGCGGAATCGTCAGCAGGGTGAAGTTGTCCAGCTCGCCGAAGATCGTCTCGGCGATCAGGCCGATGTTGGTCGCCGGCATGAAGAAAAACATGATCACGACCGCGGAAGAGCCGAGCGCGAACGCGATCGGCATCCCCGAGAACAGCAGTACCAGCGTCAGTGCGCCGTAGATGAGACCTATTTCGAGTACGCCCATGTCATTCTCCGAGGAATTCGTGTTCCTGGTGCCGCTTCGGGTCGATGACATCCTCGACGATCTGTACCAGGTATTGCAGCACCAGCATGCTCATGCCGAAGGCCATGAAGAAGTAGGGAATCCACAGCTTCGGCGCCCAGGTCGAACTGGTCTCCCAGCCCTGGTCCCAGGCCTCGTGCCAATACACCCATGACAGGTAGGCGATGAGTGCGCAGAACAGCGCCGACAGCGCATCGCCGAGCAGATAGCGCCAGCGGTTCCATTTCGCCGACATGACCTCGTCGAGCACCTCGATGCCGACGTGGGCGCGCTCGCGCTGGGTGTGGGCCGCGGCGAGAAAGGTCGCGGCGATCAGCATGAAGATGCTGAGCTCGATCACCCAGTCGTTCGAGACGTGGATCACGTAGCGCGTGATGACCTCGTACACCAGGACAAGCGTGCACCCCAGGATCAGGAACGCCGACAGGTAGGCCATCAGCTTGTTGACGCCCTTGACGGCGCCGCTGAACAGGCCCCAGGCAGAATTGTTCATCCTA
>JBFGUQ010000394.1:0-2977 GCA_041565515.1 Rhodocyclaceae bacterium
AGCCCGTCCTTGAGCCTGCCCTCGACGTTCGACACGATATGCATCACGTGCGAATAGCGCTCGACCGCGAAACGCTCCGTCACCTTCACGGTGCCGGTCTCCGACACCCGTCCTGCATCGTTGCGGCCGAGGTCGAGCAACTGCAGGTGCTCGGCACGCTCCTTCTCGTCGGCCAGCAGGTCGTGCTCCAGCGCCACGTCCTCGGCGTGGGTCGCGCCGCGCTTGCGTGTACCGGCGATCGGGCGCACCGTCACGTCGCGGTCCTCCAGGCGCACCAGGATCTCCGGCGAGGCGCCGACGACGTGGAAGTCCTCGAGGTTGAAGTAGAACATGTAGGGCGAAGGGTTGAGCGAGCGGATCGCCCGGTAGAGGGCCATCGGGTGCGCCGCGAAGGGCTTGCTCATGCGCTGCGACAGCACCACCTGCATGACATCGCCGTCGACGATGTACTGTTTGGCGCGGCGCACGGCGTCCTTGAACTCTTCCTCGCCGAAGCTCGATACCGCCGCGGCCGGCTCGGCACGCGTCTCCGACGGGATCTCGACCGGCGCGCGCAGCCGCTCGAGCAGTTCGCGCAGGCGCTTCTGCGCGCGCTTGAACGCCCCGGGCACCTCGGGCTCGGCATACACGACGAGCGTGAGCTGGCCGCTGAGGTTATCGACGATCGCGACCTCCTCGGACAGCAGCAGCAGCACGTCGGGCGTGCCGATGTCGTCGCGCTTGTCCGCCTGCGCCAGTTTCGGCTCGATGTAGCGCACGGTGTCGTAACCGAAACAGCCCACCAGCCCGCCGGCGAAGCGCGGCAGGCTCTCGCTCGGCGGCACCTTGATGCGGTTCATGAACTCGGCGACGAAATTGAGCGGGTCGCCGTAGTCGCGGCGCTCGACCAGGCGGTTGCCGGTGAGCAGCAGGGCGGAGCGGCCGTAGACCTCGATGCGGGTCGGCGACGCCAGGCCGATGAAGGAGTAGCGGCCGAAGCGCTCACCGCCCTGCACCGACTCGAGCAGGTAGGTGTAGGGCTCGTTGGCAAGCTTAAGGTAGATCGAGAGCGGGGTGTCTAGATCGGCGAAGGTCTCGAGCGTGACCGGGATGCGGTTATAGCCCTCGGCAGCGAGGGCATTGAACTCTTGTTCGAGCATGAGTGCTCCACGTAAAACGGTTCGATTCGGACGGGGCGGTGCTGCGGCGGATGGGCCGCCTGCCGCGACGCTGCACGCACAGGCGGCGGACCCGCAAGGGGTACGCTTCTAGAGGCCCAAAGGCCACCGCCAGCCGCCGCGCCAGCGAGGACCGGCGGCGATTGCGGTGGCGAGGAGGCGGTCCGAAACCCGGTTTGCGTGAGTCACGTTTCGATCTGTCGTGGAGTGTGCGTGGCGGGCCGGCTGCGGCCCGATCCTAGGCGATATGGTCCAGCGCCTGGAGTGCGTTCGATAGTAGCCCATCGCATTCTATGGTGTCCACCGGCATGCCCTCGCTATAGCCGTAGGTCACCAGCAGCACCGGAATGCCGGCACCGCGCGCAGCCAGCGCGTCGTTGGCCGAATCGCCGATCATCAGCGCCTCGGCCGTTCCGACGCCCAGCAAGCCACAGGCGTGATGCAGCACCGCCGGGTCCGGTTTCTTCACTTCCAGGGTGTCGCCGCTGACCACCGCGTCGAAATGCCCGGCGATCCCCATGCGCTCGAGCAGCGGAAGGGTGAAGGCCTCGGCCTTGTTGGTGACCACGGCGAGCTTGAGCGCCCGCTCGCGCAGGGCGGCCAGCGTTTCCAGCACGCCCGGGTATATGCGCGTGCCGACCCCATTGACGATCGCGTAGTGACGGCGGAACACCGGCAGCGCCGCCGCAATCTCCTCTTCGCTGGCGAACGCGTTGTCGGTGAGGCAGCGGCGCACCAGGTTGGCGATGCCCTTGCCGACGAAGCTGTGGATCTCCTCCTGCGTGCGCAGCGGCCGGCCGAGTTCGGCGAGCATGCGGTTCGCCCCTTCGGTCAGGTCGCCGACGGTGTCGAGCAGGGTACCGTCGAGGTCGAACAACACCGCGCGTGGCGCAAAGCGCGCATGGCTCATGCCGCCACCTTCTGCAGTTCCGCACGCAGCGCCGCGATCACCGAGTCGTAGCGGTTGGGGTCGGCGTCGCGGCCGGCGCCGAACACCGCGGAGCCGGCGACGAAGGTGTCGGCGCCGGCGCGGGCGATTTCGGCGATGTTCTCGACCTTCACCCCACCGTCGATCTCGAGCAGGATGCGCCGCCCGCTGCGGGCCTCGTAGGCGTCGAGCCGTTCGCGCGCCTCGCGCAGCTTGTTGAGCGTCTCGGGGATGAACTTCTGCCCGCCGAAGCCCGGGTTCACGCTCATCAGCAACACCACGTCGAGCTTGTCCATGACATGGTCGATGTGATGCAGCGGCGTGGCCGGATTGAACACCAGGCCGGCCTGGCAGCCCGAATCGCGGATCAGGCCGAGGCTGCGGTCGATGTGCTCGGAAGCCTCCGGATGGAAGGTGATGACGTTGGCGCCGGCCTTGGCGAAATCCGGGATGATGCGATCGACCGGCTTCACCATCAGGTGCACGTCGATCGGGGCGCTGGTGTGCGGCCGGATCGCCTCGCACACCAGCGGGCCGATGGTGAGATTGGGCACGTAGTGGTTGTCCATCACGTCGAAGTGGATCCAGTCGGCGCCCGAGGCGATGACGCGGGACACCTCTTCGCCCAGGCGGGCAAAGTCGGCGGACAGCAGGCTGGGGGCGATGCGGAACATGGGTGTCTCCGATAGGGGGCCAGCGCGAATTCTACCCATGTCTTCAGCGCACGCAGACCTTGCGCACCTGCCTGAGGTCGGTGATGCCGGCGAGCACCTTCTCGATGCCGTCCTGACGCAGCGTGCGCATGCCCTCGGACAGCGCCGTGCCGAGCAGGCGCGCGACCGGCGCACGCTCCTGGATCAGGCGCTTCAGGGCATCGGAGCCGAGCATCAGC
>JBFGUQ010000395.1:0-2909 GCA_041565515.1 Rhodocyclaceae bacterium
GACGACGGCCCGGCCGGGGATGGGAAAGATGTACTTCGCTTTGAAACACCTGCATGTCACCTGCGTTGCGCTCAGCGCCCTCGGCTTCCTGCTGCGCGGCTACTGGATGCTGACGGGCAACCCCCTGCTGCAGCGCCGGCTGACCCGTGTCGTGCCGCACATCGTCGATACGCTGTTGCTGGCCTCCGCAATCGCGCTCGCGGTAATGATCGCGCAATACCCCTTCGTTGCGGGCTGGGTCACGGCAAAGGTCCTGGGCCTGCTCGCCTACATCGTGCTCGGTACCGTGGCGCTGAAGCGCGGCCGCACGATGGCGGTGCGCTGCGTGGCCTTGTTCGCGGCGATCGGCGTGTATGGGTGGATCGTGTCGGTCGCGCTGAGCAAGGACGGGGCGGGTTTCTTCGCCGCGCTCGGCGGCTGAGGGCCGTGCCGCCCTCCGGGCGGGTCAGCGGGCGACGTGGGAGTGCTGGATCAGCTTCTTGAGTGCGGCGCTGTCGAGGATGCGGATGTGTTTCTGCTGCACGCCGACCAGGCCTTCTTCCTGGAAGCGAGAGAACGCGCGTGACACGGTCTCGAGCTTCAGCCCCAGGTAGGAACCGATCTCCTCGCGCGTCATGCGCAGGTGGAACTCCGCGGCGGAGAAGCCGCGTGCGGTGAAACGCTGCGACATGTTGAGCAGGAAGGCGGCGAGGCGCTCCTCGGCCCGCATCGAACCGAGCAGCATCATGACGCCGTGGTCGCGAACGATCTCGCGGCTCATGACCTTGTGGAACTGGTGCTGGAGGCTCTCGACCTCGCGGGACAGTTCCTCGAGCTTGGCATAGGCAATGACGCACACCTCGCTGTCTTCGAGCGCAACCGCGTTGCAGGTGTGGCTCGCACCGCTGATGCCGTCCAGGCCGAGCATCTCGCCCGTCATCTGGAAGCCCGTGACCTGCTCGCGGCCGTCCTCGAGCAGGACGTCGGTCTTGAACGAGCCGGCACGGATCGCGTAGATCGCCTCGAAGCGATCGCCTGCGCGGTACAGGTTCTGCTGGCGTTTGACCTTTCGCCGCGCACCCACCAGTTCGTCGATACGGTTCAGTTCGGCGTCCGACATGCCGAACGGCAGGCACAGTTCGACGAGGTTGCACTGCGAACACGCCGTGTTGAGGCTGTTCATGCTGGCTGGCGCGGTCGCGTTCGACTCCACGGTATTCGGGCTTCCTTGCAAGGTGAAATGACGGGTCAGGAACCCGCCCGGGTCACTCTATTGGACCCCCATTGATCCACGTCAACCAATCTTGACCGGCGTTCTGCCATTGTTCGACAAACACAGCAGCGACAAGATCATGACCAGCCACAACGCACTTCTCTTCGATCCGCAACTCATCCGACGGTTCGATATCAACGGGCCGCGCTACACCTCGTACCCGACGGCAGACCGCTTCGTCGAGGCCTTCAACGCCGAGGCCCTGAAGCACTGGCTGGCAAAGCGCAGCATCGGCGGGGTGAGCAAGCCGCTCTCATTGTACTTCCACATCCCCTTCTGTAACACGATCTGCTACTACTGCGCCTGCAACAAGATCATCACCAAGGACCACGGCCGCTCGGCCAAGTATCTGAACTATCTTGCGAAAGAAATCAGGATGCAGGCCGCTTGCGTCGATGGCGGGCGCCAGGTCACGCAGCTTCACCTCGGCGGCGGCACCCCCACCTTCCTGTCGCACGACGAGATGCGCCAGTTGATGGCTTCGGTGCGCGAGCACTTCACGCTGGTGCCCAATGGCGAATACTCGATCGAGGTCGATCCGCGCAAGGTGGACTTCGACACCGTGAAGCTGCTGGCCGAGCTCGGCTTCAACCGCATGAGCGTCGGCGTCCAGGACTTCGCTGAGGACGTGCAGCGAGCGGTCAACCGGGTCCAGAGCTACGAGGAGACGAAGCTCGTCATCGATGCGGCGCGCGAGACCGGCTTCAAGTCCGTGAGCATGGACCTGATCTATGGCCTGCCCAAGCAGAACGTCATCAGCTTCAACCGCACGCTCGAGCAGGTGCTGCAGATCGCGCCCGACCGCATCTCGCTCTACAGCTACGCGCACCTGCCGAGCCTGTTCAAGCCGCAGCGGCGCATCTCGACCGGCGACATGCCCACGGCCGATACCAAGCTGCAGCTGTTGCAGCTCGGCATCCGCCGGCTCACCGACGCGGGCTATGTCTATATCGGCATGGACCACTTCGCCAAGCCGGACGACGAGCTCGCCACGGCCCAGCGACAGGGGCGGCTGCAGCGCAATTTCCAGGGCTATTCGACCCAGGCCGAATGCGACCTGCTCGCCTTCGGGGTGTCGGCGATCGGCAAGATCGGCCCGGTGTATGCACAGAACGTGAAGACGCTGGACGAGTACTACGACGCGCTCGACCGCGACGAGCTGCCGGTGCTGCGGGGCATCGAGCTGACGGCGGACGATCTCCTGCGCCGGGCCATCATCCAGGCGCTGATGTGCCACTTCGAGCTGTCGATGCAGTCCATCGAGATCGCTCACCTGATCGATTTTCGCGACTATTTCGCCGAGGAGCTGGCAGACCTCGAGGAAATGCAGCGGGCGGGGCTGGTGAAGATCGACCGCGACTGGATCAGCGTGCAGCCCGCCGGCCGCCTGCTGGTGCGCGGCATCGCCATGGTCTTCGATCGATACCTGCGTGCCGATCGCGAACGTGCGCGCTACTCGCGGGTCATCTGATCGTCGTTGCGCCGCAACAGCGTAGAATGTCGGCGTTGCGCTGAAGCGCACTTGCCCGACTCACCATGCCCGAAACCGGCTATCTCGCCGTCTTCCTGATCGGCCTGCTCGGCGGCACGCATTGCGTGTCGATGTGCGGCGGGATCGTCGGCGCGCTCACGGTTCAGGTGCAGACGCCCGCCGGGC
>JBFGUQ010000396.1:0-2898 GCA_041565515.1 Rhodocyclaceae bacterium
GCGACACGGTGGTGGTGGTCGAGATGCTCGGGATGCTCCATCACGCCGATGAAGTCGATCGGGGCGAAGCGCGTGCCCTGGTGCAGCATCTGGAAGTAGGCGTGCTGGCCGTTGATGCCGGGCTCGCCCCAGATCACCGGGCTCGTCTGGCATCCGACCGGCGTGCCGTCGAGGCGGACCGACTTGCCGTTCGATTCCATGTCGAGTTGCTGCAGGTAGGCCGGCAGGCGATGCAGGCGCTGGTGATAGGGGGCGATGACGTGGGTGGGCGCGTCGAGGAAGTCGATGTTCCAGATGCCGAGCAGCGCCATCGTCGCCGGCAGGTTGTCCTCGAGCGGCGCGCTGCGGAAATGAAGATCCATCGCGTGCGCGCCGGCGAGCAATTCGTCGAAGCGCTCGGCGCCGATCTGCAGCGCGATGGGCAGGCCGATCGCGCTCCACAGCGAGTAGCGCCCGCCGACCCAGTCCCAGAAGCCGAACATGTTGTCGGTATCGATGCCGAAGCGGCTCACCGCCTCGGCATTGGTGGACACGGCGACGAAGTGGCGGGCGACCGCGGATTCGTCGCCGGCGTGGCCGACCAGCCAGGCACGCGCGGTCTGCGCGTTGGTGAGCGTCTCCTGGGTGGTGAAGGTCTTGGAGGCGACGATGAAGAGCGTCGTCTCAGGGTTCGCCGCGCGCAGCACCTCGTCGATCTGCACGCCGTCGACGTTGGAAACGAAGTGCATGCGCAGGTCGGGATGGGCGAAGGGCTTGAGCGCCTCGCACACCATCAGCGGGCCCAGATCGGAGCCGCCGATGCCGATGTTGACCACGTCGCTGATCTTGCGCCCGGTATGGCCGCGCCAGACGCCGCCGCGGACCTGATCGGTGAAGCGACGGATGCGCTCGCGCACTTCGATCACGGCCGCTGCGACGTCCTTGCCGTCGACGACCAGGCTCGCGCCGGCGGGCAGGCGCAGTGCCGTGTGCAGGACGGAGCGGCCCTCGGTGGCGTTGATGCGCTCGCCGTCGAACATCGCCTCGATGCGCTCGGCCAGGCCGGCCTCGCGGGCGAGCTGGCGAAGCTGTGAGAGCGTTTCGTCGGTGACGCGGTTCTTCGAGTAGTCGAGGAAGATGCCACAGGCTTCGGCGCGCATCCGGCTGGCGCGTTCCGGATCGGTCGCGAACAGCTCGTTCAGGTGGCGTTCGCCGAGTTCGCCGCGATGTGCTTCGAGTGCTTGCCAGGTCGGGTGTTGGACGGAACGGGTCATGTTGGTTGAACCTCTCGAGATTTCAGTAGTTGGCTTGTCGGGCACTTGCAGCGCCGGCTGCGAAGTCGGCCGTCTTCCTGCCCGCGGCGCGGGCATCGCAGCCGCCCGACAGCTGTGTTTCCAGCGCCAGGGCCGCGCCGAGGAGGGCGGGGAAGGCGGCGTGGATCACGTAGACCGGGATCCGCGCCAGATAGGGGGCAAAGCGGCCCTTGTCCTCGAAGCGCTGGCGAAAGGCCGAGGCGGCGAAGAAATCGCCCAGCTTCGGGACGATGCCGCCACCGATATAGACCCCGCCACGCGCGCCGAGGGTGAGGGCCAGGTCACCCGCCACCGTGCCGAGCATGGCGCAGAAGGTGTCGAGTGCCTCGACGCAGAAGCGGCAGCTGCCGTCCAGCGCCCGCGCACTGACGTCGGCGCCGCTCAGGGCCAGCGGCGATTCGCCTTCGATCCGCCGGATGGTGTCGTGCAGGGCGACGAGTCCGGGCCCGGACAGGAGGCGCTCGGCCGATACATGGCCGTGACGCTCCGCCAGCACTGCGATGATCCCGGCCTCGCGGGCGGTGCAAGCCGGCATGGTGACGTGGCCGCCTTCGCCTTCCAGCGGCGTATACGCTTTGCCGCAAGGCACGAGGCCGGAGATGCCGAGACCGGTGCCGGCGCCGATGAGGGCGATCGGCTGGCCGGCGAGCGACTCGCCGCCACCGACCCGGCGCAACTCCTGCGGCTGCAGCTGCTGCAGGGACAGGGCCAGCGCGGTGAAGTCGTTGATGACCTGCAGGCGGTGGAGCCCGAGCTTCGCGCGCAGCGCCTCGACCGAAAAGCGCCAGTGATGATTGGTCATCGACACGCGATCGCCGGTGATCGGGGTGGCGATGCCGAAGGCGGCGACGCGTGGCGCATCCAGCCCCTCGAGCGCGAGGTAGTCGCGGATCGCTTCTTCCGGACCGGGGTAGGCGGCGCAGGGCAGGGTGCGGACGTGTCCGAGCTGCTCGCCGCGGCCGGCGACGAGCGCGAAGCGCGCATTCGTGCCGCCGATGTCGCCCACCAGGCGCGGATAGCCGTCAGATCGACCAGTACACACGGCAGGGCACCTCGTTCTGTTGGAGAACGGTCCGGACCGGATAGAGCTCGACCGGCCCCGGCTTGAGCGCCTCGCACAGCACCGACCACTTGCTCGCGCCGATGAAATGCAGCGCCAGCATGTGGGTGTCGAGCAGGGCGGCGGGGGTCAGCGACAGGCGGTCGTGCGGCGCCTTGGCCGGACGGATGGCGATGCAGTCGGGCGTGCTCGTGTGCTGCGGCGGCGGCAGCGTGTCGGCGGCGGGAAAGAGCGAGGCGGTGTGCCCGTCCTCACCCATGCCCAGCAGCACCACGTCGAACGGGCGGGGAATCTGCGCCAGCGCGGCAGCGCAGGCCTCGAGCCCCTCCCACGGGTCGGCCGCGCCGTTGTAAAGGGGCACGAAGCGGGCCTCGGCCGCATTGTCCTGGAGCAGCGTGCTGCGCACCGTGCTCTCGTTGCTGTCGGCGTGATCGAGCGGCACCCAGCGGTCGTCGGCGAGGGTGATGGTGACCCTGTCCCACGGGAAGCGGGTCGCTGCCAGGCGCGCGAACAGGCCGCGCGGCGTGCGCCCGCCCGAGATCACCA
>JBFGUQ010000397.1:0-2897 GCA_041565515.1 Rhodocyclaceae bacterium
GCTCGACCTCGACGCCGCGGAGAATCCCCGCGTGGCGCTGGCCGAGGCGCTGGCCAGGCCGGGTCCGTGCCTGATTCACGCGACGATCGACCGCGAGGAGTTCGTGTACCCGATGGTGCCGCCGGGCGCGGCCAACACCGAGATGATTGGAGGCTGATGATGATCGAACAGGTTGCCGACCCGCTGCCACAGGCTGGCTATGCCAAGGTGGTGCTCGAACTGGATGTGAACAACCACCCGGGCGTCATGAGCCATATCTGCAATCTCTTTGCCCGCCGCGCATTCAACATGGAGGGCATCCTGTGCATGCCGCTGCCCGGCGGCAGGCGCAGCCGGATCTGGCTGCTGGTGTTCGAGGACCGGCGCCTGGAGCAGATGGTGCGCCAGCTCGAGAAGCTCGAGGACGTCTTCTCGGTGCGTCCGCACGGCGCCGAGCACGAGGTGTTCGAGCGCCTCGAAAGCTTCTTCCACTGAATGGTCCGGCGGGCGGCTTCGTCGCCCCCGCCCGCCGGAAGCGGCGCAGGGCGAGCGTGCTAAACTCGGTCCCCGTTTTCGCAGCTAGGCTGCGCATCCCAACCACGCAAGGCGAGTCCTTCCATGTCCGGCAACACCCTCGGCACGCTGTTTACCGTCACCTCCTTCGGCGAATCCCACGGCCCCGCGATCGGCTGCGTGGTCGATGGCTGCCCGCCGGGGCTGGCGATTACCGAGGCCGACATCCAGGCCGAACTCGACCGGCGAAAGCCCGGCACCTCGCGCCACGTCACACAGCGGCGCGAGCCCGACGCGGTGGAGATCCTCTCCGGCGTGTTCGAAGGCGTGACGACGGGGGCGCCAATCGCGCTGCTGATCCGAAACCAGGATCAGCGCTCGCGCGACTACGGCAATATCGCCGAGACCTTTCGTCCGGGCCATGCCGATTATCCGTACTGGCAGAAGTACGGCATCCGCGATTACCGCGGCGGCGGGCGGTCGTCGGCGCGCGAGACCGCTGTCCGGGTCGCTGCTGCGGCGATCGCGAGAAAGTGGCTGCTCGAACGCTACGGCATCGTCATCCGTGGCTACATGGCGCAACTCGGTCCGATCGCGATCCCGTTCGAATCCTGGGACGAGGTCGATCGCAACCCGTTCTTTGCGCCCAATGCAGGTATCGTCCCCGAACTCGAAGCCTACATGGACGAACTGCGCAAGTCGGGCGACTCCATCGGCGCGCGGATCAACGCCGTCGCCAGTGGCGTGCCGGTGGGCTGGGGCGAACCGGTGTACGACCGGCTCGACGCCGACATCGCCTACGCGATGATGAGCATCAACGCCGTCAAGGGGGTCGAGATCGGCGCCGGATTCGAGTCGGTGGTCCAGCGCGGTACCGAGCATGGGGACGAGATCACGCCTGAAGGCTTTCTCTCCAACAATGCTGGCGGCGTGCTCGGCGGGATCTCGAGCGGCCAGGACGTGCTCGTGAGCATTGCGATCAAGCCGACGTCCAGCATCCGCCTCGATCGGCGCTCGGTCGACAAGCAGGGCGAGCCGGTGATCGTCAACACCCACGGCCGCCACGATCCCTGCGTCGGCATCCGCGCCACGCCGATTGCCGAGGCCATGCTCGCGCTGGTGCTCATCGATCATGCGCTGCGCCACCGGGCGCAGTGCGGTGACGTCGAGACCGCCACGCCGCATCTTGCGGCCCTGGCGCCCGACGGCAGACAGGCGGTGCCGTCACCGCGTTCGCGCTGAGTCCAGTCGAGGCGGGGGGTGTTGACCGGCGTCAAACGGGAACGTGGGGATGCGGCGTAAGCTGCAAGCGAGTCCGGAGATTCCGGAACCCACAACCACCGAGGAGGCTGCATGGTGCTAGAACCCCACGATCTGCATAGCGAATTTCCCGATCAATTCGACCGAATCCATCAGCTGAAGCTGAGCGATGCGCATTTCGCCCGCCTGTTCGGCGAGTACCACGAGGTGAACCGGCATGTGCAGCGGATCGAACTCGATGCCGAGTTCGCGACCGATCAGGAACTCGAGGCGCTGAAGAAGAAGCGCCTGTCGCTCAAGGATGAGTTGTACCGGATCCTGAACGCAAAATCGGAAGCCTGATCGTGTTTTTCCCGGCAGCGGTGCGCATTGCACCGCTGCAGCCTGTTGCGGCGCTCGGGGGCAGGCTGGCGGGTTAATATCCGCGCGATGCTTCCCTACTGGCGCCTGTCGGCGTACTACTTCTTCTATTTCGCCTTTGTCGGCGCCTTTTCGCCGTACTTCACGCTCTATCTGCAGTCGCTGGCCCTTTCGGCGACCGACATCGCCGTCCTGATGTCGCTGATGCAGTTGATGCGAGTGCTGGCGCCCAACCTGTGGGGCTGGTTGGCCGAGCATCTCGGCATGCGGATCGCCATCGTGCGTGCATCGGCGCTGATGAGCCTCGCCGGCTTCTCGATCTTCTTCCTGACCAGCGATTTCTCCGGCCTCTTCGTCGGCATGGCACTGGTGGCCTTTTTCTGGAGTGCGGCGCTGCCGCTGGTCGAAAGCGTCACCTTCCTGCACCTGGGTCTGCAGGGCCACCGCTACGGCAGCATCCGGGTATGGGGTTCGGTCGGCTTCATCATCGCCGTCCTCGGGCTCGGCTACCTGCTCGACTTCATGCCGATAGACGGGGTGCTGTGGATCACGGCGACGATCCTGGCAGGGATCCTGATGTGTGCGCTCCTCGTGCCGGAGGCGGCGTCCACCGCGACGCACGTGGCGGGAGCGAGCCTGCGCGATACGCTGGGCCGACCCGAGGTGCGTGCCTTGCTCGGGGCGTGCTTCCTGATGTCGGCGGCGCACGGCGCCTTGTACGTCTTCTACTCGATCTATCTGGTCGAGCTCGGCTACGCGAAGTCGCTGGTGGGGTGGATGTGGAC
>JBFGUQ010000398.1:0-2892 GCA_041565515.1 Rhodocyclaceae bacterium
AGCCACCACTCGGATTTCGAACCGCAGCCGCTCGCGGACCTGCGCGACTTGTTGGCCGCAAGCTTCGACGCCCGCTACGGCGGCTTCGGCGACGCACCCAAGTTTCCGCGCCCGACCGATATCGAGTTCCTGTTGCATCGCTATCGCAGCACCGGCGACGAGCACGCGCGCGACATGGCGCTGCTCAGCCTCGAGCGCATGGCCAAAGGGGGTCTCTTCGACCAGCTCGGCGGCGGCTTTTGCCGCTACAGCACCGACGCACGCTGGCTGATCCCGCATTTCGAAAAGATGCTCTACGACAACGGCCCCCTGCTCGCGCTGTACGCCGAAGCCTGGCAGGCCGGCGGTGGACCGATGTTTCGCGTCGTCGCCGAGGAAACGGCCGGCTGGGTGATGCGCGAGATGCAGGCCCCCGGGGGCGGCTACTACAGTGCGCTCGACGCCGACTCCGAAGGTGAGGAAGGCCGCTTCTACGTCTGGGACCGCGACGAGGTGCGCGCCCTGCTCGCGCCCGACGCGTTCGCGCTCGTCGAGGCGCACTATGGTCTCGACGGTCCGCCCAACTTCGAGGGCCGCCACTGGCACCTCGCGGTGAGCCGCCCGCTCGACGAAGTCGCGGCGAAACTGGGCGTTGGCGCAGACCGTGCGGCGGCCCTGCTCGCCGAGGCCCGGGCGCAGCTCGCGGCGGCGCGCGCGCGCCGCCCCCGTCCCGGCCTGGACGACAAGATCCTGACGAGCTGGAACGCGCTGATGATCGGCGGCATGATGCGCGCCGCGCGCGTCTTCGGCCGCGCCGACTGGCGCGACTCCGCCGAGCGCGCGCTCGACTTCGTCCGCACGCGGCAGTGGCGCGAGGGGCGACTGTTCGCCACCAGCGCCGGCGGCCAGGGCAGGCTCAATGCCTACCTCGACGATCACGCCTTCCTCATCGACGCCCTGCTCGAGGCCCTGCAGACGCGCTTCGCGCCCGAGGACCTGATGCTTGCCGAGGATCTCGCCGATGCGCTGCTCGACAGCTTCGAGGACCGCGCCAACGGCGGCTTCTACTTCACCCGACACGACCACGAGACGCTGATCCAGCGGCCCAAGCCGATGCACGACAACGCCACCGCCTCGGGCAACGGCGTGGCCGCGCGGGCGCTGGCGCGGCTGGGACACCTGACCGGCGAGGGCCGCTACCTGGCCGCCGCGGAGCGCTGCCTGCAGGCCTTCTATGCTCCCCTCGCCCGCAGCCCGGCGGGCTGCGCCAGTCTCGCCCTTGCGCTCGCCGAGCGCCTGGCCCCGCCCACCCTGATCGTGCTGCGCGGCCCGCAGCCCGAACTCGACTCCTGGCAGGCGCAGCTCGCCGGTCTGCACCTGCCCGACGCGATGTCCCTCGCGATCCCGCCCGCCGTCCCCCATCTGCCACCGGCGCTGGACAAGCCCGCCACGGACGGGGTCGCCGCCTGGGTCTGCAGCGGCACGACCTGCCTCGAGCCGATCGACTCGGCGGACGCACTGCTCAGGCTGCTGGCGCGCTGAGCCGGAGCGCCGAAGGGCGCACGACGGCGCCGGTGCGCAAGGCTCAGGACGCTGGCGCGCCGCCGCCGACGCGCGCCTTCTCCCTTCCGCGCTGCTTGGCCAGCGCGTAGTCGCCGTGGCCGACATGGAGCAGGTCGGCGATCTTGCGCATGAGGTGGTTCTCATGGGCGTCGAGATGGCCATCGATGTAGGCGATCTGCCACATCATCTCGATCAGGTGCACTTTCTGCTCGGCGCTGAACCCCTTGTTGATGAGCGAAGTGAAGGCATAGTCGCCGGTCGATTCCTGCGCCTCGCGGGCCGCCAGATCGACCAGGGCGGCGGTCTCCTCGGCGGTGAGGCCGAAGCGCCGCTCGAGCAGCCCGAGCACCGCCTGCTGTTCCGCCTCCGACACCACGCGATCGACCCGCATCATCTCGACCAGCAGCGCCGCCGCCGCCACCTGCAGGGCGTGCTCGGCGGGAACCTCGGGCTTGTCGCCAGCGGGGGCGACGAAGGTACTGAAGAACTCCTTGAAGCTTTTCAACATCGATTGTCTCTTGCAGATTGAACGATGACCGGGGGACGGCGGGGGACGGTCGCCGCCTGCGCCCCCGAGCGCAGGGTCGACAGCTTAACGCCTCCATTTCCCGATGGTGTGACGGTCGCGCCGCGCCGCGGTCCCGGAGGGTTCGATCGGCGGCGCGAAAGACATGCCGATCGGGCAGCGCTGTACTAGATTTGAAGCAGCAGGGAGCTTGGGGTCGGGAGAAGACCATGAAGGCAGGAACGCTCATCCTCGCGGCGATTGCAGGCCTTTCGCTACCCGGCGCGCCTGCCGCTGCCGAACTCGGCCACCTCTCCCTCGGCAGCAAGCACTGGGCGCCGAGCATAAGCTCGCTGACCGGCGCCGGCACCGCAAACGCGGTCGCGGTCGCCCGCGTCACCCGCCAGGAGATCGAAGGCTGGTGCGCCAACTGGTCGCCCGGCGACAGCGGCTGTGCGGCGCGGGAGCTGGCGAGCCCGGAGGCGCAAGAGACCTATCGCGCGTCGGCCGACTGCACGCGCGGCCGCATCACGCCGGTCGACGGCAACACCTACACGCTCGCCGGGCGCTGGGACAACAGCGACATCGGCGGCGGCCGCACGCGCTGGCGCGACGCCGGCGGGCGAATCGTCGGCCGCGACAATGCCAGCGGCGGCCTCGGCATCTCGCAGCAATGGGAGGTGCTTTGCCCCGAGAAGGCGAGCCCGCCGGCCGCCCGGCGTGCGCCCGCACCGCCGGCCGCGGTGCCGCAGGCCGTTCCCGCCCCGATTGCGCGAAGCCAGTATGCCGTGGGCGAGGTGGTCTATGCGCGCTACGGCCCGGCCTGGATGCGCGGCAGGATCACG
>JBFGUQ010000399.1:0-2889 GCA_041565515.1 Rhodocyclaceae bacterium
GGGCAGCTCGTCGCGTGCCACCGCGTGTCCGAACGCGAGGCGGGCCTGAAGGCCTGAGGCGGCAAAAAAAAAGCCCGAGCACTTTCGGGCCCGGGCTTGAATCCACACCAAAGGAGGAGGGTGGAGGAGACAGCTGCAGAATAGCCAATCGAATGATGCGATGCAATATCAGAAATAATGAATATTTCTATCGACTCATTAGTGCGCCTCTATTGGCCGCCAGGTTCCGCGTCGGGGTCGGTGCTTGCTCAAGCCCGTTGAAGCCGATTCGATCCGGGATCGGAGGCGACGCAGCCCGCGTCCGGGCAAACGGCGCCTCGCCCCTTATACTGCAGGCATACGGCTCATTCGGGACTGGTGCCGGATGTCCGATGCCGGCGTCGCACCCACGGTGCCGCCGAACGGATAAGGAGGCAGATATGCCCGCAACCGACCAAGCCGGGCGCCGCGTCCGTCGGGCGATGCTTGGGCTGGCGTTCATGCTTGCCGCGGGCGCGGCGGCGCAGGAAAGCGGCCAGCCGGTGGTGGTGGCCCGCAGCGAGTTGCGCGAGGTGATCGAGCAGGTACCGATCTCGGGGACGGTGAGTTCCCCCCGCGTGGCCCAACTCTCGTCCGCGGTTGCAGGCCGGGTCGAAGCCGTGCTGGTCGATGCCGGCGATCGCGTCGGCGCCGGCGACGTGCTGCTGCGCCTGGACGAGGCCCTGGCCCGCCTGGCGCTGGACGCGGCCCGCGCCGCCAGCGCGCAGGCCCGGGAGGAACTGGCCGACGCCCGCCGCCGGCTGGCCGATGTCGAGCGCCTGGCGAGGCGGAGCAGCATTGCCGAGACCGAACTGCGGGCGCGCGAGTCGGAGGTCCGGCTGGACGCGGCGACCCTCGCGTTGCGCGAGGCCGAGCGCCGCAGCGAGGCCGAGCGGCTCGAGCGCCACGCGCTCAAGGCCCCGTTCGCCGGCGTGATCGGGCGCAAGCTGACCGAGGCCGGCGAGTGGGTCGCGCCGGGCGAAGCGGTGCTGGAGCTCTTTGCCGACGAGGGCTTGCGCATCGATTTCCGCGTCGCACAGGATTTCTTCCCGCGGGTCGGCCCGGACACGCCCGTCGAGGTGCAACTCGACGCCCTGGGCGAGCGGCGCCTGCGGGCGCGCATCGGGCGCATCGTGCCGGTGAGCGACCCGAGCGCACGAACCTTCCTGATCCATGTCTATCCGCAGGAGCAGGGCCTGCCGCTGACGCCCGGCATGTCGGCCAGCGGCGTGCTTGCGCTGCACACCGGCGAGCGCAGCGTGGTGGTGTCCCGCGATGCCCTGCTGCGCCATCCAGACGGCCGCGTGACGGCATGGGTGGTGGAGGGCGAGGGCTCGTCGGCGACGGTCGCCGAGCGTCAGCTGATCACCGGGCGGAGCTTCGACGGCCAGGTGGTCGTGCGCAGCGGCCTCGACGCGGGCTTGCCCGTCGTGGTCGAAGGCAACGAGGCCTTGCGGCAGGGCCAGCAGGTGCTGATCCGCGCACGACGCTGATCGGTCGCACAATCAGGAGCGCGCATGTTCGAACGCCTCATCAGCCGCGGCACCCTGATCACCGTCGTCGTCTTGATCGTCTCGGTCGTCGGCGTGGTCGCCGCGCTGCGGATCCCGGTGCAGATGATCCCCGACCTCGACGTGCGCACGGTGACGGTGCGCACCTCCTGGCCCGGCGCCACACCCCAGGACGTCGAGAAGGAAATCCTCATCGAGCAGGAGGATTTCCTGCGCAACATCCCCAGCCTTCAGCGGCTGGTCGCCACCGCCTCCTTTGGCCAGGCCAGCATCGCGCTGGAATTCCCCTACGGCGTCGACATCAACGAGACCCTGATCCGCGTCACCAACGCGCTGAGCCAGGTGCCCTCCTACCCGCTCAATGCCAACGAGCCGCGGGTCTATGCCACGTCGTTCTCGAGCAACTCCTTCATGTATTTCCGCGTCGGCCCGCTGCCGGGCAACCCGCGCGGACTGAACATGGTGATGATGCGGGACTTCCTCGAGGACAACGTGCGAACGCGCATGGAGAGCGTCTCCGGCGTGTCCCAGGTGAATGTGTGGGGCGGCGCCGAGCGCCAGGTACAGGTCCTGCTCGACCCGGCGCGGCTGGCCGAGCGCGAGCTGAGCGTCGTCGACGTGCGCCGGGCGATCACCGAGCGCAACCGCGACGTCTCCGGCGGCGAGATCGAGTCGGGCAAGCGCCGCTACCTGCTGCGAACCATCGGCCGCTTCCAGGACCTGGACGAGCTGGGCGGGCTCATCCTCGCCCGTCGCGGCGACGCGCTGATCCGGCTGCGCGATGTGGCCGAACTGCGACTGGACCATTTCGAGCTGAGCGGCCAATCCTTCTCCGACGGCGAACCGGTGCTGAGCCTGGCGGTTCGCCGCGAGGCCGGCTCCAATGTCATCGACATCAAGCGGGCGATGATGCTCGAGACCGAAGCGATCAACCGCGAGGTGCTGGCGCCGGCGGGCATGGCGATGCGGCTGATCGCCGACGATGTCGGCTACGTCCAGGCCTCGCTGGCGAATGTATGGAAGAACCTGGCCATCGGTGCCGTGTTCGCGAGCCTGGTGATGTTCCTGTTCCTGCGCTCGGGCCGGGCCACCCTGGTGGGCGTGATGGGCATCCCGGTATGCACCGTCGCCGCCTTCCTCGGCCTGCTCGCGGCGGGGCGCACGATCAACGTCATCTCGCTGGCCGGCGTGGCCTTTGCCATCGGCATGACCCTGGACAACAGCATCGTCGTGCTCGAGAGCATCGAGCTGGCCCGGCGTCGCGGGCTCGACCGCTTCCGCTCGGCGGTGGAAGGCGTGCGACAGGTGTGGCCGGCGGTGCTGGCCGCGACCCTGACCACGGTGCTGGCCTTCGTGCCCA
>JBFGUQ010000400.1:0-2857 GCA_041565515.1 Rhodocyclaceae bacterium
GGGTTCGAAGGCGGCGATGAAGCTGATCAGCCAGGCCGACGTGGTGATCGCGCTGGGTTCGCGCCTGGGCCCGTTCGGCACGCTGCCGCAGCACGGCATGGACTACTGGCCGAAGAACGCCAAGATCATCCAGATCGACGCCGACAACAAGATGCTCGGCCTGGTCAAGAAGATCTCGGTGGGCATCTGCGGCGACGCCAAGGCCGCGGCGGTGGCGCTGACCAAGCGCCTGGAAGGCAAGACGCTGGCGTGCGACGCCACCAAGGCCGAGCGCGCGGGCAAGATCGTGAGCGAGAAGGCGGCGTGGGAGAAGGAGCTCGACGAGTGGACGCACGAGCGCGACCCGTTCAGCCTGGACATGATCGAGGAGAACGCGAAGGAGAAGCCGTTCTCGGGTGGCGAGTACCTGCACCCGCGTCAGGTCCTGCGCGAGCTCGAGAAGGCGATGCCCGAGGACGTGATGGTGTCGACCGACATCGGCAACATCAACTCGGTGGCCAACAGCTACCTGCGCTTCGAGAAGCCGCGCAGCTTCTTCGCCGCGATGAGCTTCGGCAACTGCGGCTACGCGTTCCCGACGATCATCGGCGCCAAGGTTGCCGCGCCGCACCGTCCGGCGGTGTCCTACGCCGGTGACGGTGCCTGGGGCATGAGCCTGATGGAGACGATGACCTGCGTGCGCCACAACATTCCGGTGACGGCGGTGGTGTTCCACAACCGCCAGTGGGGCGCGGAGAAGAAGAACCAGGTGGACTTCTACAACCGTCGCTTCGTCGCCGGCGAGCTGGACAACCAGAGCTTTGCCGAGATCGCCCGCGCCATGGGCGCCGAGGGCATCACGGTCGATCGCCTGGAGGACGTGGGTCCGGCGCTGAAGAAGGCGATCGACATGCAGATGAACGAGGGCAAGACGACGATCATCGAGATCATGTGCACCCGCGAGCTGGGCGACCCGTTCCGCCGCGATGCGCTGGCCAAGCCGGTCCGTCACCTCGACAAGTACAAGGACTACGTCTAAGCGGGCGAGTACGCGGCGCCGATCCCCCCGGTCGCCCACCAGGCGACCGGGCGCCGCACCCTTCAACCTCCTCCTCTCAATCCCACCCCCTCCCCCTTCAGGGATTGAGCTTTCGCCGGAACGCTGGCCCCTCGGGTGCCGGCGTTTCCGGCCACTTTTTTACGCCCCCTGTTCTCCGCCCTTCTTCCGCGAGCGGAATTCGTGAGGAACCTGACAGATGAAAGCGATCAACCGAATCATCGACCGCGCCCGCGCCAACCCGGGGCGGATCGTGCTGTGCGAAGGCGACGACCCGCGGGTGCTGCAGGCCGCCCTGCGCGCCACGCGCGAGGGCACCGCCCGCATCGTCCTGGTGGGCGAACGCGGCAAGATCCAGAAACTGGCTGAAGACGAGGCGATCGACCTCTCCGGCATGGAGACGATCGATCCAGCCGACTCGCCGCTGACCGCCGCCTATGCGCAGGAGCTGTTCAAGCTGCGCGAGAAGAAGGGCATGACGCTCGAGCAGGCGCAGCAGGAAGTGCTCAAACCGCTGTGCTTCGCCAACCTGATGGTCCGCCTCGGCGATGCCGACGGCTCGGTGGCCGGCGCGGTGCATACCACGGGCGACGTGGTGCGCAATGCCATCCAGATCATCGGCGTGGACAAGTCCTTCAAGCTGGTGTCGAGCTTCTTCCTGATGATGCTGTGCGAGCCCTTCCACTCCCTCAAGGGCGGCCTGATCTTCTCCGACTGCGGCCTGGTGGTCGATCCGAACGCCGAAGAGCTGGCGAACATCGCCATGGCCGCCGCCGACAGCGCCAGCGCCCTGCTGGCCGAAGACCCGCGGGTGGCGATGCTGTCGTTCTCGACCAGCGGCAGCGCCAAGCACGCCGCGGTGACCAAGGTCGTGGAAGCGGCGCGCATGGTCAAGGCGCAGCGCCCGGGTCTGGCGATCGACGAGGACGTGCAGCTCGACGCTGCCATCGTCGCCGACATCGCCAACCGCAAGCTGCCCGACTCCCAGGTCAAGGGCAAGGCCAACGTGCTGATCTTTCCCAACCTGGAAGCCGGCAACATCGGCTACAAGCTGGCCGAGCGGGTCGGCGGCGCGGTGGCCATCGGGCCGCTGCTGCAAGGCCTCGCCAAGCCGGCCAACGACTTGTCGCGCGGCTGCAGCGCCGAGGACGTCTTCCACGTCATCGCCGTGACCGTGGTTCAGGCACAGACGGCACGGGAAGCCGCCGCGCAGGCTTGATGGCGGCGCGAACCGGGGGCCGCCAGGCCCCCGGTTCATGTCGGCCAGGCCTACCGGACGTCCAATGAGCATCGACAACCTGATCCCGCTCCTCGCGGTCTTCGTGTTCGCAAGCTACTTCCAGACCGTCACCGGTTTCGGACTGGCCATGATCGTGATGGGGGTGACCAGCGGCTTTGCGCTCGCGCCAGTGGCGGTGGTGGCCGCCGTGGTCAGCCTGGTGACCCTGGTAAATAGCGGGATCGCGCTGCGCGGCCGCCTGCATCTGATCGACTGGCGTGCGGCCGGATTCGTGCTCGCGGGCATCGTCCCTTCCGTCGTCGTCGGTGTCCAGCTGCTCGACTACATGAGCGCCTCGGCCGCGAGCACGCTCAAGTTCCTGCTCGGCGTGGCGATCACCTACAGCGGCGTCGTCTTCGCCCTGCGCCCAACGCAACTGCCCGAGCGCTCGCCCGACCGCAGTTTCTTTGCCACCGGCCTGTTTTCCGGCCTGCTCAGCGGCCTGTTCGGCATGGCCGGGCCGCCGGCGATCTTCCACTTCTACCGTCAGCCGATGGAACTGGCAGCCGTGCGCTGCATGCTGATACTGGTATTTGCCTGCA
>JBFGUQ010000401.1:0-2853 GCA_041565515.1 Rhodocyclaceae bacterium
CAACAAGCCGGAAGCGATCGAAGCGATGCGGGCCGCCGCGAGCGCCGCCGGAAGCGATGCCAGCGTGGTTCCGGTGCCGGCGCTGTATCCGGCCGGCGGCGAGAAGCAGCTCATCCGCGTCCTTACCGGCCTCGAGATCCCCTACGGCAAGCTCGGCGGCGACTACGGCGTGCAATGCTTCAACGTCGGCACCGCGCACGCCGTCTGTCGCGCGATCGCGCATGGCGAACCGCTGGTCTCGCGCATCCTGACGCTCACCGGCAATGTCGAGCGCCCGGGCAACTGGGAGGTGCTGATCGGCACGCCGATCGACGAGCTCCTGCCGCTGGCCGGCCCGAAGGCCGACACCGACCGTTACCTGATGGGCGGGCCGATGATGGGCTTCGCCCTGCCGCGGCTGGACGTGCCGGTGGTCAAGGGCAGCAACTGCATCATCTCCGCCTCGCCGAGCCTGTTCCCGCCGCCACCGCCCGAGCAGCCCTGCATCCGCTGCGGCGAATGCGCCCGCGCCTGCCCGGCCGAACTGCAGCCGTTCGAGCTGTACTGGTTCAGCCGATCGAAGAACTTCGGCAAGGCGCAGGAATACCAGCTCTTCGACTGCATCGAATGCGGCTGCTGCAGCTACGTCTGCCCGTCCCACATCCCGCTGGTCGATTACTACCGCTTCGCCAAGAGCGAGATCTGGGCCCGCGAGCGCGAGAAGAGCGCCGCCGACCAGGCGCGCGAGCGCTTCGAGTTCCGCAACTACCGCCAGGAACGCGAGAAGCAGGAAAAGGCGGCCAAGCTTGCCGCCAAGGCTGCCGACACCCGTGCCAAGCTCGCCGAGACGACCCCGGCAGGCGGGACGGCCTCCGCCCAGCGGCCCGACACCGAATCCGAGGAAGATCCGAAGAAGGCCCTGATCGCGGCCGCGCTGGCTCGTGCCAAGGCACAGAAGGCGGCGGCGTCGAACGACAGCAGCGCCAGCGCCGGGCAGCAGGTCGAGCTCGGCACGGCCGACGCGCCACCCACCGCTTCCTCCGACATCCCGCCCCGGGCCTGACCCGAACCCGACACCCCCATGATCCACTCGCCCTACATTCGCAAGCCCGTCAGCGTCCAGCGCGTGATGTTTCTCGTGCTGCTCGCGCTCGTGCCGGGCATTGCCGCCTACGTGTGGAAGATCGGCGCCGGCATCCTGGTCAACCTCGGCATCGCCACCCTCACCGCCATCGCCGCCGAGGCGCTGGTGCTGCGCCTGCGCGGCCGACCGGTGTGGATTGCGGTGAGCGACCTCTCCGCCGTGCTCACCGCGTGGTTGATGGTCCTGTGCTTCCCGCCCATCGTGCCCTGGTGGGTGACGGTGTTCGGCGTGCTGGTCGCCATCGTTGCGGTCAAGCAGCTCTACGGCGGGCTGGGCCAGAATCCCTTCAATCCGGCGATGGTTGCCTACTGCACGATGATCGTGGCCTACCCGGCGCTGATGTCGCAGTGGCCGGCGGCCGGCCAGCTCGACCTCGACGCCCAGCTCCAGCTCATCCTCGGCGGCGCGCGAGACATCGACGGCATGACCGGCGCCACCGCACTCGACGCATTGCGCACCGGCCTGCGCAGCGGTGTCGCCAGTGTAGACACCGTGCTGCAGACCGAGACCTTCGGCATGTTCGGCGGCCGCGGCTGGGAGTGGATCGCCGTCGGCTACCTCCTCGGCGGCCTGTTCCTGCTCGCCACCCGCACCATCACCTGGCACATGCCGCTGGCCTTCATCGCGGCCCTGGCAGCGATCTCCGGCGCGTTCTGGCTCGTGCAGCCGGCGCAGTTCGCCTCTCCCCTGTTCCATCTGGCCAGCGGCGGCGCGATGCTGGCCGCCTTCTTCATCGTCACCGACCCGGTGTCGGGGGCCACGACGCCGCGCGGCAAGCTCGTCTTCGCCGCTGGCGTGGCCGTGATCGCCTATCTCATCCGCGCCTTCGGCGCCTATCCCGAAGGCATTGCCTTCGGCGTCCTGCTGATGAACATGTGCGTGCCGCTGATCGACATGAAGACCCAGCCGAAAGTCTTCGGCCATCGCAACGATGCGCGCGGGGGTCGTCCGTGAGCGCGCGCTATTCCGCCACCCGTACCTCGCTGCGCACCGCCGGCATCATGGTGGTGTTCACGCTCGCCTTCACCGCGCTGATGGCCTCGTCCTACCGTGCGACGCGGCCGGCGATCGAGGCTTCGATGCAGCAAGAGCAGATGCGGCTGATCAACGAGATCCTGCCCCCGGGCAGCTACGACAACCAGCTCCTCGAGGACGTGGTGCGGGTCGGCCCGACCCCCGAGCTCGGGCTCGACCGCGGTGGCCGGGTGTGGCGTGCACGCAAGAACGGGGCGCCGGTCGCGCTGATCCTCGAGGCGGTGGCGCCTGATGGCTACGCCGGGCGCATCGAACTGGCGGTCGGCGTGGGCAGTGACGGCATGCTGTCGGGCGTGCGCGTGACGGCGCACAAGGAGACGCCGGGACTGGGCGACTATGTCGACCCGGCCAAGGACCGCAACAAGACCATGCCGTGGATAGGCCAGTTCGCCACCGTATCTTGGAAGGACCCCGACCCGGCCAGCTGGTCGGTGAAGAAGGATGGCGGCAGCTTCGGCTATCGCGCCGGCGCCACGATCAGTGCCCGCGCGGTGGTGGGCGCGGTCGGCCGCGCCACCGCATTCGCGGTCGCGCACCGGGAGGCACTGTTCGCAGCCCCGGCAGGCAGCACGCTACAAGGAGCAAAACCATGAGTCCGCAGCAATTTCGCGAGATCACCCACAACGGACTCTGGAAGCAGAACGCGGGGCTCGCGCAGCTGCTCGGCCTTTGCCCGATTCTGGCGGTGAGCACGA
>JBFGUQ010000402.1:0-2850 GCA_041565515.1 Rhodocyclaceae bacterium
GGCGAGGGCATGACCGTGGGCCCGATCCTGCTCGGCGCGGCCAAGCCGGTGCACATCCTGACCCCGTCCGCGACGGTGCGCCGCATCATCAACATGACCGCGCTCACCGTGGTCGAGGCGGGTCAGGAGTAGTAGTTCCTTGTCGGCGGGCCCGTGCTTGCGCCATCCTGAACCGCGTTACCGGGTGGGAGGCGCCTGATGGGGCTCGACGACGGACGGGCAGCGCTTGTGCTGACGGGAGGCGGCGCGCGCGCCGCCTACCAGGTCGGCGTGCTGTCGGCGATTCGCGAGATTCGCGGCCGGCGGCCGGGCAATCCCTTTCCGATCCTGTGCGGCACCTCGGCCGGCGGCATCAATGCGGTGGCGCTCGCCGTGCATTCGGCGAGCTTCGGTCATGCGGTGCGCCGCATCGAGCGCATCTGGCGCAATTTTCATGTCGACCAGGTGTATCGGGTGGATCCGATGGCCCTGCTGGGCAGCGGGCTGCGCTGGGGGTCGGCGATCTTCACCGGCTGGGCGGTGCGTCAGACGCCGCGTTCGCTGCTCGACAATTCCCCGCTGCGCGCGCTGCTTGCGCGGGTGCTGGATTTTTCCGCGATCGAGCGTGCGATCAAGATCAGCCAGCTCCATGCGATATGCATCACCGCTTCGGGCTATGCCTCGGGCGAGAGCCTGGCCTTCTTCGACGGCTCGATCGACATCCAGCCGTGGCGGCGCGCGCATCGCATGGGGGTGCGCACGCGGCTTGCGGTCGATCACCTGATGGCGACCAGCGCCTTGCCCTTCGTGTTTCCGGCGGTGAAGATCAACCGCGAGTATTTCGGCGACGGCGCGATGCGCCAGCTCGCGCCGGTGAGTCCGGCGATCCACCTCGGCGCCGACCGGGTGATGGTCATCGGCGCAGGCCGCATGGCCGAAGAGGGGCGCCAGCGCGCCGAGGCCTATCCGTCGCCGGCGCAGATCGCCGGCCATGCGCTGTCGAGCATCTTCCTCGATACGCTGGAGGTCGATCTCGAGCGGCTGGGGCGCATCAACGAGACGGTCGGCAGTCTCAGCCCGGCGCAAAGGCAGGCGGCAGGGATCAGCCTGCGCCCGATCGAGACCCTGGTGATCTCCCCCTCGCAACGCATCGACACCATCGCCGGAAGCTACCGCGGCAGCCTGCCGCCGCTGCTCCGCGCAGTCCTGCGCGGCGTCGGCGTGATGCGCCGCGAGGGCTCGACAGTCTTGTCCTACCTGTTGTTCGAGCCGGGCTTCACCCGCGCACTCATCGATCTCGGCTATGAGGACGCGATGGCCCGGCGCGATGAGGTTGCCACTTTTCTGCGCATCTAGCGGTCTACGCCAAGTGGATATTCGGTTTTTTTGTAACGGTGCGCTACGCGAAGTCGCCCTTCGTGCAAGAATGTGTGAAAGAATTGCGAAACAGCTTCAAAAGACCTTGCTATCTCGTTCTTTTGGCTAAGAATTAAGAAGAACTGAATCCGGGTATTGCCCTGACGTGCCGACGCCGATGAAGCCACTCATACTTCTTCTCGCCCTGTTTGGCCTGCTCCTGCCGCAAGCGGGCTGGAACGCCGCCGAGGCTGCGACCACGGCCGCCACGACCGCCAAGCCCGCCAAGTCCGTGGCGGCGAAGACTGCGACGCGAAAGGCGACCGCAAAGAAAGCCCCGACGCGGGCAAAGACGAAGAGCGTCGCACGCAAGGCGGCCGCACGCAAGGCCGCCGTGGCGGCGGCCCGCGGCGCGGACGACGTCCAGGAAGCTCCGCTTGCGCTGGACCCGAAGGGCTTGCCGATGCTCGGCTCGAGCGCCTTCTATGTCGCCAACCAGGCCACCGGCGAGGTGTTGCTCGAGCGCAATGGTTCCAGCGTGGTGCCGATTGCCTCCATCACCAAGCTGATGACGGCGATGGTCGTCCTCGACGGCGGGCAGGGCCTGTCCGAGACGCTGAGCATCTCCGAGGCCGACATCGATACCCTGAAGGGGACCGGCTCGCGGCTGTCGATCGGCACCCGGCTGACGCGGGAGGAGATGCTGCAGCTCGCGCTGATGTCGTCGGAAAACCGCGCCGCTTCGGCGCTGGCGCGCTACTACCCCGGTGGCGAGCATGCCTTCATCGAGGCGATGAACGTCAAGGCGCGCCTGCTCGGACTGTGGGAAACCCGCTTCCTCGACAGCACCGGGCTGAATCCTTCGAACGTGTCCAGCCCACGTGACCTGGCGAAGATGGTCGCTGCGGCCGCGTCCTATCCGCTGATCCGTGAATTTTCGACGATGCCCGAACGCCACGTGCAGGTCTCGGGCCGTACGCTGCGCTTCGGCAACACCAACGGTCTGGTCAAGAGCCCCGAATGGGCCATCAGCGTGTCGAAGACGGGCTATATCAGCGAGGCCGGGCGTTGCCTGGTGATGCAGGCCTGGCTGCAACAGCAGCCGGTGGTGATCGTGCTGATGGATTCCACCGGGCGATATACGCGCACCGCCGATGCGCAGCGCGTGCGCAGGTGGCTCGAGCTTGCCGCCACCGAGCGCCTGGCGGCCGCGCCGAAGCGGCGCGAGGGCTGAGCGGACTAGTTCGTCGCCTTCGACGCTGCGCTGTAGCCGAGTGCGCGCGAGATTTCGTCCGCGGTCTCGCGCACCAGCGGGGCCCAGTCGGGGTTGAAGCGCTCGGACGGGGTCGACAGGGACAGCCCCGCGATGAGTTCGCCGCTGTCGTTGCGGATGCCCGCAGCGATGCAGCGCACCCCGGCCTCCACCTCGTCCAGGTCGAACGCCACGCCGTGACGGCGCACGCGGTCGAGTTCCTTCTCCAGCGCAGGCAGCGTCACGATCGATGCCGGTGTCGA